>JBMYYT010000063.1:0-10929 GCA_049609665.1 Flavobacteriales bacterium
AGTTCAGATCTTCTTTCCTTAGCAATAAAATCTCTTCCGGCTAAAAACACCGTTATTCTATTCCCATCATAATCATAATCTTGATCAAATATATTTATACCTTCAATGGGTTTTATTCTCTCTTTTACAAAAGTTTGTGCGGTATTTGTGAACACAGATTTATCAAATATTTCTTTGAATTTAATTCCACTTGGGATTAATACGATAGCTAAAAAAAATGCAATATAGATTTTAATATTCCTTTCTCTTCTCTTGTTAACATATGTTGCAAGAGGAAATCTCAGGTATCGAACTACCACAATTGTTGCTAAACAGATAAAAAGTGAATTAAGAATAAATAAATAAAAAGCTCCTAAATAAAATCCAGAATCTCCAATGGCTAAACCGTAACCTGTTACACACAAAGGAGGCATTAATGCCGTTGCAATAGCAACTCCAGGAACTACGGTAGAATTGTCTTTTTTGGAAGCCGCAATAATTCCAGCCAATCCTCCAAAAAATGCAATGAGAACATCTAATATAAAAGGTTCCGTTCTTGCAAGAATCTCGGAAGTCTCGTCTTTAAAAGGCATTATTTTGAAGTATAGAAATGAAGCAAGAATACTTACGACTGTTGCAACTCCAAAATTAATAAGAGAAAAGATAATTAGTTTAAAATTATTTGTTCCTACTCCTAATCCTATCCCTCTGATAGGTCCCATCAATGGGGAAATAAGCATGGCTCCAATCACAACTGCAACAGAGTTTACATTTAGTCCAATTGAACAAATAAGTATAGAACAAATTAAAATCCAAACATTATATCCTTTAAACTCTATTCCTCCTTTAATTTCATCAATAACTTCAATTGGATTTACATCTTTATCATTGCTAAAACTAAAAACAGAAACTATGTATTTCCAAATTGTATTTGGAAGCTTTTTTATTTCTTCTTTTGGATTTTCTTCCTTTCCAGAATTTTTTATTTCTTCTTCCATTTATTATTGATTGTTTTTAACAAAATCACTTACCAAATAAGCAATTGTTTTTCCAACTGTTGTTTTTTCTCTTTCAGTAGTAGGGCCTCCTTCACAAATATGAAGATAATGAAACTTAAATTTTTTAGATAAATTGATAATCAATTTTCTTATTTCTTCTTCGGTATAACCAACTGGAGTTATTGCACTTACAGGCATATTTTTAATTGAGTCTAAATCAATCTCTAATCCTATTGTATCAGATTTTAAATGATTTTTCACTATTTCACTAATTTCAGAATCTTTCTTATTTGATTCTAACAGTTCATTAAAACTCAAATAATCTAATTTTTCTTCGTTGATAAACCGATTGATTATGTGTTCAGAATTATACTCTTCGTGAAGTCCTAACACAAAATATCTGTCTAAATTTCCATTTTCCAAAGCATAGGAAAATCCATTGCCACTGTGCCTTCCTTCCAGGATCCTTAGGTCGGCATGAGGGTCAATATTCAACACATTTATTGGGTTTTCAAACGAATTGATAATGGGATAGCAATTATTATGACCACCTCCAATTACAATAGGAATTTTACCATTATTCAATATTTCTTCAATCACAGTTTGAACTCTCAGGTCAATGATTTCCACTAATCTTTTTAGTTCACTTATTGAAACATCATGGGCCTGAAGTTGAAGGTCTTCTACTTTTATTTCCCCAGCTATTATAACATTATCACCTAAAAAGGTTGAATTGGATTGCATGGATAGAAATTTAGTAAGAAAAGCTTCCCAAGCATTGTAGGCACCACTTTTTCCATAATTTGCTCTTGGTCCTATATCTTCAGGTATCCCAATAAGGACAAATTTCCCAACAGAATCTTTAAAACCATTTAAAGCTAAATTTACTGACTGACCCAACTTTGTTTCTCCCTCTCTGGGTGTGAAGTAGTTGAGTAAATCTGCTGCGGTGTAAGTTTTAAGAAACTCCATATTAAAATTTATAAATTGTTAATCCGCTTCTTAGTTTTGGCTCAATGTATGTTGATTTTGGAGGCATAATAAGGTTATTATCAGCTATTAATTTTAATTCAGCAAAACTCACAGGATACATGGAAATAGCAATATCAAATTGTCCTTTATCCACTTTGTTTTTCAATGACTCTAATCCTTTGTTTCCTGGTTCAAAATCTACTCTATTGTCATTTTTTAAATCGTGAATATCAAAAATAGGGGAGAGGATATGGTCAGTAATTATTTGAGGATCCAATTGTTCTATTATACCTTCTTTTGGAAGTTTTTCTAAATTTAATTTAAATCTTAGCCACTTTTTGTCAAAGTACAGTGTAAACTCATGTTTCTCCTCAGGAGAAAGAATTTCTTCACTTTCCTCTAAAATTATGAATCGTTTTTCTAAAGCTAGTTTGACTTGATCAAAATTAAGGTCTAAGTGATTTTTAATCAATCTATTAAAATCAAAAATTGTCACTTCATCTTCATTCATAAGAAGAGACATAACATATTGTGTGCTTTGATTATTTGGGTTTTCTATCGCTAATAAATTGGATGAAGCAGACCTGTGATGTCCATCTGCAATATAAACTGAGGGAATACTCTTAAATCCATTTATGATGATGTCAATGTTTTTTTGATCATTAATTTCCCAAAGCTCATGTACAAGCCCATCGTCTGTTTTAAACGAGTAGAGCGGAGGAAAAGAGGTGATTTCACTAATACAATTAGTTATGTTTTTTTGATTTGGATAAACTAACAATACGGGTTCTGCATTAAAACCAGTAAGAGATAAATAGGTTTTAAATAACTTTTCTCTTTTCTCAATAGTATGTTCATGCTTTTTTATATTCCCTTCTCTGTAATTTTTAGTGGAAGCACCAGCTATAATTCCGCAATAAGAAGAATCTTGGTTTGTTTGTTTGTAGACGTAGAAAGCATCGCTTGAAGATTTTGCGAAATTTCCTTTTTCAATTGCCGAAGCAAATAAACGATTAATCTTTTTAAACCTTTTTTCTAAAGGCATTTCCCTTTTTGGCTCATCATGCAATATAATATTTAAAAAGGATTCAGGATGTTTTTTCAGTAACCTATCTAATTCCTCTTCACTATATGAATTTATAGGGCGTGTACTAATAAACTCCGCTTGTTCTTTTTTTGGTAAATAGGCTTTGAATGGTTTTATTTCTATCATAGATTTAAAAATCAATACTGCAAATATTGCTTTTTAAAAATACAAAAAAAACCCATTATGAACATTCATAATGGGCTTTTTTAAATCTTTACTTTTAAAGTTTATTGTCCTCCAACAACTCTAAATTCAGTTCTTCTGTTTTTTCTGTGCTGAGCTTCAGTACAAGATTGTCCATTTGAACAGTTATTAGTTAAGTTAGTTTCACCATATCCTTTAGAGATTAGTCTTGAAGAGTTAATTCCTTTAGAAATTAAATAATCAACAACAGACTGAGCTCTTCTTTGAGATAAATCCATGTTTGATGCATCATCACCTCTTGAATCAGTATGAGAAGAGATTTCAATTACTTTGTTTGGGTTAGCTCTCATGTAAGCTAATAATTTAGTGTCAATTACTCTTTTTGAACTTGAAGTAAGTGCAGCAGAACCTAAGTTATAATAGATAGGTAAGATTTCTCCTGATAATTTTCCACATTCAACTTCTTCCCATACAGTTACACCTCCTTTCTTTGTAAGAACAGTTTTAGTTACAGTTTTATATTGTGCTGGAACAGTTATTTTTTCTGTTCTTGCAGGAGTAACCAATTTTCTCCATGTGTAAGTTTTAGTAACAGCAGGAACTTGAATTTCTTCAACTCTTGAAGGAGTTACTAATCTTTTCTTGTAAGAACTTGTTTGAGCTCTAACAGGAACATTAGAAGTAGTTGCATCAGTTACAGTTTTTGTAGGAACTTTAGTTGACTTTGCTGGGTATTCTTTCCAACATACATATCTACAATCTCCTGGATCGTTTGATTTACAATTTGGGTAAGTTGAATATTCCCAGTTTGCATATGCAGGTTTAGTTTCTACAGTTTCAGAAGATCTTCCGAATTTAGCAGGAATTACTTTAATATCTGTTCTTGCTTCTTTTGAAGTATAAGATACAGTTTCGTAAGTAAACTTAGCAGGAATTACTTTATACTTTGTGTATGCAGGTCTTTCAGTATAAGTCTCAGTTACAGTTTCGTATACAGCAGGAATTACTTTCAACTTAGTGTAAGCAGGTCTTGTCATTACTTGTACAGTTTCATTTGACCATACGTCTGGAGTAATACATTTTACGTAACATTTTCCAGATTCACCGTTTGGAGGCAATACTGCATCAGAAGGTGGGTTTGTTTGAGCATTTGCCATACTTGCCAAAGCAATAACAAATAGAGATAGTAGTGTTTTTTTCATAATATTTCTTTTTTTAATTTCGTTAATTAGAATGCAAATGTAACCATAAAAGCTAACGTTCCAAATTTTGAATTTCGTTTTTTCAGCTATATTGGAGTTTTAACGTATTGTTAACTTTTTCAGCCATTTCAGTTCCTATCCTATCTTGTGCTTCAAGAGTAGCTGCTCCAATATGTGGAGTAGTGGAAATGAACGGATTAGTTAATAAGTCTTTTCTTGGGTTTGGTTCGTTTTCGAATACATCCAAGGCACAATATGAAATTTGCTTTTTTTCAATAGCTGTTAACAAATCATCTTCATTAATAACACCTCCTCGTGCTGCATTAACAATTCTTATCGATGGTTTCATTTTATCAAATTCTTTCTGAGACAATACAGCTGAACCATCATCTTGCTTAGGAACATGTAAAGAAAGGTAATCAGATGTTTCTATGATTTCATCAAAAGTTGCATTTTCAACATCAACATTAACTTTTTGACCGTTGTAAAATTCTAATTCTATGGAATTTTCGATTGGGTTTCTATCGTAAGCAACTACTTTCATTCCGCAACCTAAGGCATATTTTGCAAGACTTTTTCCGATTCTACCAAAACCAATAATACCTAAAGTTTTTCCTCTTAGCTCGACTCCCTTTCCATATTTTTTCTTTAGAGTTTTAAACTCCTCACTTCCGTTTTCTGGCATTTCTTTATTGGATAAATGAGTAAACCTGGAAATGCTAAACATTTGAGCAATAACCAATTCAGCAACGGATTGAGAAGAAGCTGCTGGCGTATTGTTTACCGTTATTCCTTTGCTTCTGGCATAGTCAACGTCAATATTGTCCATCCCAACTCCACCACGACCTATAAACTTTAAACTTGGGCAATTGTCAATAATATCAGTTCTTACTTTGGTTGCACTCCTAACTAATAAGGCTGCAACTTCATTAGAATTAATGTAACTCACTAATTCATCTTGAGGAACAAAGTCTGTTATTACTTCATATCCATATTCTTTTAATTTAGCTTCTCCTGAAGCTGAAATTCCATCATTTGCTAATACTTTCATCGAAAAATTTGTTTGTGCAAAATTACAAAACTTATAAGGGATATAAAACCTGTAGAGATATTAAAATGTTAATTGTGTTAGGTTCTCCAAAACTTTGTCTGCTATTGAGAATTGTGGAAGGTGAATCTCTTCCTTTTCTGGAACTGCAATTACCGTCATCTTTGCAGCTTTTGCAGCAATTACTCCATTTATGGAATCTTCAATTACAAGGCATTCTTCTGGCAAAACATTGAGTTGTTGTGCGGTAGAAATAAAAACTTGAGGATGAGGTTTACCATATTCTTCGTTTTCAGCAGATTTTATTGCTTCAAAATATTTTTTAATTGACAATTTGTTGAGCACTGATTCAATTATTTTTAATGAAGAGGAGGAAGCCAGTGCAATTTTAAGATTGTTTTTAGTGGCAGATTCAATAGTTTTTAAGACTCCAGGCATTATTTTACCTTCTCGGTTAATCATTACTATGAGTTCTTCAATAATTTCATCCGCAACTTTCATATAATCAAAATCAGAATTCAATTCTTTTTTCCAAAACAAAGTGACTTCGTCTATTCTCATTCCTTTGGTACGGTTGCACATTTCGATATCAAACTCATATCCGTAGTGTCTCATTACTTCTATAATTGCTTTTTTCCAAAGTGGCTCCGAGTTAATAATTACTCCGTCCATATCAAAAATTAGTGCTTTGGTCATTTTTTGGTATTTTTGTTTAAATTAACTTTGTAATCAAAGATAAAACTTATTATGAAATACGGAATTTGTCAAGTTGTGCTTTCTCCAGGAAGAGCCGAACCTGCTGACCAAGCAGAAATAAAAATGCAATTAGTATTTGGAGATTTAGTCTATGTCATAGAAATTAAAGACAATTGGACTAAACTGAAAATGGCGAAATATGAATATGAATGTTGGGTGGATACCAAACATATTTGTTTAATTCAAGAGGAAGAGTTCAACCAAATTTATTCACAGAAAGAAATTAGAGTAAAGGATATTACATCTTCATTAGTCAATTCAAAGAACAATGAAATCACTCACTTAGTAAAAGGATGTTTATTGCCAAATTATGACAATAAATCAGTGAGTTTTGGAAATCATAGTTATAAATTTTTGGGAAATACCAATCACGGACTGGATTCAAATAAAAAAGAAATTGAAAAAACAGCACTTGAATATCTCAATAGTCCCTATCTATGGGGAGGGAATTCGCCTTATGGAATTGATTGTTCTGGACTTACTCAAATGACATATTTATTACATAATATTCAAATTCCTCGAGATGCTTGCGATCAAGGAACTGTGGGAGAAACTGTTGATTTTATTGAAGAAGCAGAACCAGGAGATTTGATTTACTTTGATAATTCTGAAGGAAAAATTCATCATGTTGGAATATTGTTATCAGGAAATAAGATACTACATGCCTCTGGTCATGTTAGGATAGACTCTATTGACCATCAAGGAATTTTTAGAAAAGACATGGATAAATACACGCATAAGTTAAGAATCATAAAAAAAATGTTCTAAATCTGTATCTTTTTGGCATACTTTTAGTTAATACTATATAAAACACAATATTTATCGAATCATGTTAAATTTAATTCTTAGAAGTTCTTCAGTATTTTTCTTTCTACTTTTTGTTGGAAATTCTTTTGGTCAAATCAATCAAACAGATGCAAATGGATTAAAACAAGGCACTTGGGTTAAGAAATTTGAAGGTAAGAAAGAGATTAAATACAAGGGTAAATTTAAAGACGGAATTCCTGTAGGTGTTTTTATTTTTTACTACGAAAGTGGAAGAGTAAAAGCTAAGAATAGATATTTTAATGATGGAAATGATTCATTTGTAAGTACTTATCACGAGAATGGCAAGTTGATGTCAATGGGAAAATACGTGAATAAGCTCAAAGATAGTGTTTGGGTTTATTTGGATCATTATGGAAATTATATTTCTAAAGACACCTATTTAGCCGGTATGAAACATGGTAAATGCATTACTTATTATGTTTACAATCCAAAAATTGATGTAGGTCCTCCAAACTTATTGGAAGTGACAATGTATAAATTCGGAGAAAAAGAAGGGGAAGCTATGAAGTACTACAAAAACGGCAAGTTGTTATCAAAAGCAACTTATGTTTTAGGCTCTTTAGAAGGTAAGTTCATAACCTACTACCCAACTGGTAAAAAGAAAACAGTAATTCATTACAAACACGGAGTAAGAAACGGATATACTTTGAATTATGATGCTAACGAAAAATTAACTTCAAAACAATATTACCGTCAAGGTTTTAAGTTAGAAGGAAAGAAGTTGGAAGAGTATCTCGAGAGAAAGAAGAAAAGAGCGAGGGAGAAGAAGAATTAAGATTCGAAATTTTTTGGAATGTATTTTAATTTCCCATAATTTTTAAACATTATTTCCTCTTCGATTACCGCTCCACTTTTAAATTTGGCATTTTTTGTTCTCCATATTTCATTGGTTCTAAAGAATTCACCCTCTTTTTTTAAGAATTTATGATTCTTTTCAATAACATGATAATTGAAATCTAATTCTTTACTTATCCTTATTTCTCCCTCTAATAACTTTTCTGTTAACCATAAATTGATTTGAAAAGTCCATTCGGTATTATTTGTGAGTTGAAAATCTAAATAATTATAAAAAACTGTAGCTCCACTTGCAAAAGGAAGCACTCTACCATCATCAGGAAAAGGGTCAAAACTATGATGATGTCTTTCATTAATGGTCAATGGAGAATGAAGTGCTAACCAATGCATTAAGTTTGAGCTTTGACAAATCCCACCGCCAATTCCAGCTTTGGCTTCTCCGAATGATAATTCCATTCCAAGCTTATATCCTTTTCGCTTAGTTGGAAGTCCTACAGTTTTACAAAAAGAAAAAGTCTCACCAGGTTTAATAATAGTTCCGTTTACTTTTTCAATAACCAGTTTTAAATTATCAATTTTGTTGTATTGAAGAGTCATATCTGTTTCTCCCAACTTTTTCAATAATTTGGATTGATGTTTTTTTACTCGAAACGGTAATTTTTCTGTTGATTTGTGTCTTGTGTAACTCTTAGAATCAAAGAACCAAGTTAACTGTCGTCTGATTCTTTTTTCCCAAATCGAAACAAAATAAAAAAATGGATGTCTTTGTGATAAAAGTATTTTCTTCTTTTTCATAAGACTGTTATCCCATACAAGCCTTCACAAATCCAATAAACAAAGGATGCGGAGTTTCCACAGAAGTTTTGTATTCTGGGTGAAACTGAACTCCCGTAAACCATTTGTGTGTTGGGATTTCAACGATTTCAACTAAATCGTTTGCTGGGTTTTTTCCAGTAGCTTTCATTCCGTTTTCCTCAAAGAAATCCAAATACTTATTATTGAATTCGTATCTGTGTCTATGTCTCTCTTTTATAGTAACTTTCTTGTAAGAATTATAGGCATTTGAATCTTTATCCAATTTACAATCGTATTCACCCAAACGCATAGTTCCTCCCATGTCGCTCAGGTTTTTCTGATCTTCCATTAAATCAATCACTGGATGCGGAGTAGAATCATTAATTTCAACAGTGTGCGCTTTTTTGAGATCCAATACATTTCTTGCATACTCAATTACAGCACATTGCATTCCTAAACAAATTCCTAAAAATGGAATGTTGTTTTCTCTTGCAAATCGAATTGCTTCAATTTTTCCTTCAATTCCTCTTTCTCCAAATCCTGGAGCTACCAAAATCCCATCAAGTTCTTTAAGTTTTTTCGAGACATTTTTTGAGTTGATTTTTTCTGAGTGAAGCCAGTTTACTTTTACTTTACAGGAGTTGCTAACTCCAGCAATATCAAGCGATTCGATGATAGACTTATAGGAATCTTGTAATTCGACATATTTACCAATCAACCCAATATGAATTTCTGAAACTGGGCTTTCTTGATTTTTCAAGAATTTTTTCCACTTAGTAAGATTTGGCTTTGCTTTCGTTTCTATCGATAGTTTTTCTATGACAACTTTATCTAAACCTTCTTCCTGCATTAACAAGGGCACAGCATAAATACTTTTTGCATCAATAGATTGAATAACAGATTTTGTTGAAACATTACAAAATCTTGCGATTTTATCTCTTATTTCTTGTTCTAATTCATGTTCAGTTCTACACACCAAGATATCAGGTTGCACACCTAATTCTTGAAGTTTTTTAACAGAGTGTTGAGTTGGCTTGGTTTTTAATTCTCCAGCTGCAGCAAGGTAAGGGACTAAGGTTAAGTGAATAGTTAGACAATTTTCTTTTAATTCCCATTTCAACTGACGAACAGCTTCCACAAAAGGAAGTGACTCAATATCACCAATAGTTCCGCCAATTTCGGTGATTACAACATCATATTTATTGTCTTCCCCAAGAAGCTTAATACTGTCTTTAATTTCATTGGTGATGTGAGGAATTACTTGTACGGTTTTCCCTAAATAAACTCCTTGTCGCTCTTTATTAATTACGGACTGATAAATTCGACCAGTAGTAATATTATTGGCTTGAGAAGTAGCGATATCCAAAAAACGCTCATAGTGTCCTAAATCCAAATCAGTTTCAGCCCCATCATTTGTTACAAAGCATTCACCGTGTTCGTAAGGATTTAGTGTTCCAGGGTCTATGTTGATATATGGGTCAAGCTTTTGAATAGTTACTCGCAAACCTCTTGCTATTAGTAGTTTCGCAAGAGAAGCCGAAACGATTCCTTTTCCAAGAGATGAAGTAACTCCGCCAGTTACAAAGATATACTTTGTGTTGTTCATTTAAGTAATGTGTTTGATTGTAGTAACTGGGAAACAAAGTTAAAATTTTTTATTGAGGGGATAAAATTATAACCTCAATAAATCTTTATATTTGAAAAAAAATAAACAATGGAAGTTACTAATAAAGAAATAGAAGAATTCATAAAATTAGCAATAGAGGAGGATATTAAAGAAGGGGATCATTCTTCTTTGGCTTGTATTCCTGATACTGAAACAGGTAAAGCTAAATTATTAGTAAAACAAGAAGGTATATTAGCTGGAGTAGAATTAGCCGAAAAAATCTTTCATTTTTTTGACAAAGATTCTTCTTTGGAGATTTTGATGAAAGATGGAGATGAAATGAAGTATGGAGACATAGCGTTTTATGTGTCTGGAAATACTCATGCTATTCTAAAAGCAGAGAGATTAGTGCTCAATTGTATGCAGCGTATGAGTGCAGTTGCAACCAAAACCAATGAAGTAGCCTCTTTAGTTTCGGATTTGAAAACAACTATTTTGGATACTCGAAAAACAACTCCATTACTGCGTTTTTTAGAAAAATGGGCAGTAAGAATTGGGGGAGGAGCCAACCACAGATTTGGATTGTATGACATGATAATGCTGAAGGATAATCACATTGATTATGCAGGAGGAATTGAAGCTGCAATAACAGCCACAAAAACATACCTTAAACGCAATAATAAAAATTTAAAAATTGAGATTGAAGCTAGAAATTTAGA
>JBMYYT010000064.1:0-6670 GCA_049609665.1 Flavobacteriales bacterium
CTTTTCCTCCAGAACCTGGTATATCTGCTTCACCATCCCCTTTTGTCTTGCCTTTTCCTCCACCTGCTCCTTGTCCAGGAAACAATGCATTTGTATTCGCTTTTTTTGCAGGTTTGGTTGATTTTGTTGAACCTTCACTTTTTTTCTTATCCGAGCTTTTTACTGGAGATTTTTTGTCTTGAGCTATAACTGGATCAACCGGATTGGTTTCTTCTTCCTCTATTTTTTCTGATTCAGTTACTTCAGAACTACTTCCTCCTTGAGAGCTTGAACTGGATCTAAAATCCAATACTAATGCAGGCTCAGGTTGTGGTTCTGGAGCTGGCAAGCTGAAAGCAAAAAGCATCAAGATAATAATGACGTGAGCGGATGCTGTGAGTATCCATCCGAATCTTTTGTTTTTCTTTTTTCTTTCTTCCCTTGTCATTACTTTATGCTTTTTATATTAAACGCATTTGTTTTGCTATTGTTTTCTTGGAATAATTATTTCTTAGACATCAAGACTACTTTGAGTTTGTTTTTTTTAGCTACATCTATTATTTTCACTACAATCCCGTAATCTGCAACTTTATCTCCATTTACCTCTACTATTTTGTCTTCGGGTTTCTGTTTATCCACAGCTAATAGCAATGCTCTTCCTAACTTTTCTATGGAAACTGGCTTGTTGTTTAAAGTAATTGTATTGTCAGCTTTTATCCCAACAATAGCCTTTGATTGTTTCGAAGGACTTGCTGAACCACCTTGTGGTAAGTCTACATCTTCAACCGTATTCTTAGCCAAGGCAGAGAGAATGATAAAAAAGATTAACATCAAGAAAATTAAATCGGTTGCTGATGACATACCGCCTTCAATTTTTATTTTATTTGAACTGATTAAACTCATAGCTTCATAATTATTTTCCTGGTTCTTCCAAGATGTCAATAAATTCGATTGAATGTGCCTCCATGTTTTGAACTACTCTTGATACTCTTGACACCAAAAAGTTGTAAAAGAAATAAGCCATAATTCCAACAATAAGACCTGCTACAGTTGTAACCATTGCTGTCATAATTCCTCCTGAAAGTTTTTCTAAAAAATCCCCTGATATTCCAGCACTTTTTAGATTGTAAAACACTTGAATCATACCAATTACAGTTCCTAAGAAACCTAACATCGGTGCAATTCCTGAGATTGTTGCTAACGAAGAAAGATTGTTTTCTAATCTTGAAATCTCCAATTTACCCACGTTTTCAATCGAAGCTTTAATGTCCTGCATAGGTTTTCCAATTCTTGAAACTCCTTTTTCAACCATTCTTGCAACAGGACTATCAGTGGATGCACATAAGTTTTTTGCAGAATCTAATTTGCCTTCATGAACATAGTCTTTGATTCTTAGCATGAATTGTTCTTCCTCTTTGTCAGCTTTTCTCAATGTCATAAGTCTTTCTACAAAAACATAAATTGCATAAATAGACATCAGTAGCAAAGGAATTAGAATATACCAAGAGTCAGAAGCTTCTGAAATTACTTCTATTAATTTCATTTCCTTTTGCACTAATTCTGCTGCTGTATCTGCAGCAGCCCCTGCTGTTTCTGGAGATTGTATCATAACTTATAGTTTGTTTAAATATTTTTTAACAAGATAAAAATACAGTTAAGAGTGCTATTTACATTCAGTTTCTGCTTTAATTGTAAACAGTAAGATGTTAGTTTTATTGTATAAAAAAAACTCCAATTTGTAAATTGGAGGTTTTAAATATTCAGTTTCTAAGGTTATATATGCATTAAATAGAAAACTCCAATACCTGCTAAATAGCCTACTAAAGCTAACCAAGCAATTTTCTTTAAATACCAGAAAAATGAGATTTTTTCCATTCCCATTGCAACAACTCCAGCAGCTGAGCCAATAATCAACATACTTCCTCCTGTACCTGCAGCATATGCAATCAGGTGCCATTCTTGCGCATCAACTCCCATGTCCGGGAACATTCCCATACTGGCTGCCACAAGCGGAACATTATCTACAATTGCAGAAGCTCCACCTAAAATTAGGATGAAAGGTTCTTTACCAATACTCGCCACAACATTGTCTCCAAAGTCAAGGATCATACCCAAAGATTCAAGAGCTGCTACTGTCATCAAAATTCCTAAGAAAAATAATAGACTTGGCATTTCAATTCGTCCAAGTGCCCTATGCACAGGACTATGGTGGTTTTCATTGTCTCCATGACTAAAATTTCTGTTGCTAAAATATTCCGCAAAAATCGTAAATATTCCAAGTGATAACATCATTCCCATGTACGGAGGTAAGTGAGTAAGAGTCTTGAAAACCGGAACTGCAACTATCAATAACAATCCAATATAAAGCATTTTGGCTCCATATTTATTGGTTTCTCTATTGTCTTCCGGAGCTTCAAATTCTCCTTTGAAAGCAGGCATATAACTTGCGATTAAAGTAGGGATAACCATACAAGCTAAAGAGGGTAAAATCAAGAATTCGATTAAGTAAAGCGTAGTAACTTTCTCTCCCATCCAGAGCATAGTGGTTGTAACATCACCAATTGGAGACCAAGCCCCACCTGCATTTGCAGTAATAATAATCATACCCGCAAACCACATTCTGTCTTCTTTACTGGTCACTAATTTTCTTAAAATAGTAATCAATACAATTGTTGCGGTAAGGTTGTCAATAATTGCAGAAAGAATAAACGCTAAGATTGCTACAATCCATAAGAGTTTTCTTTTGCTATTTGTTTTAATGAATTTCTTAATTGTGGCGAAACCATCGAAATAATCAATGATTTCAACAATGGTCATTGCACCGATTAAGAAAATAAGAATCTCACAAGTTTTTCCAAAGTGATGGAGTAATACTGCTTCTAAGTTCGAGGCTTCTTTTCCATGCTCTGTAATTTCGAAAACATCCAAATGAGAAACCGCTACTACAGCCCAAGCTGCACCCATCATCAAAAGGGCAGGTACTAATTTGTCAATTCTTAAATTATGTTCAAGAGTAATAGCTAAATACCCAAGAATAAAAATTATAACTACTGTTAATTCAATTGCTCCCATTGGTAATATGTTTTATATAAGTTGGTTTAATGCGATTTCAAAAGCTGTTTTCGCAATATTAGTTTTAGAATTCGATTTATTGTAGGTATTTTGAATCGCTTCTTTTATAATATCCGAAGTGTCTTCAAAAATTGATGCGTCTGTCATAACAGGAGGTAAATCATTGCTCATTAAATAAGCAAAAACTCTTGCCATTCCACAATTTGCGATAAAATCGGGTATAATACTTATTTTATCATCTGCATATTCAGCTATTGGACCAAAGAATATTTCTTGATCTGCAAAAGGAACGTTTGCTCCACAGGCAATAACTTCAATTCCAGAATTGATCATGCTGTCTACTTGATCTTTTTGAATTAATCTTGAAGCTGCACAAGGAATAAATACCTCTGCTTGTAAGTCCCAAATTTTTGAGTTTACTTCCTCAAACGAAAGCATATTTGGGTGAGATAAAGCATTTCCATCTTTGGTGACAAATAGCTCTCTAATTTCTTCTAAAGAAAATCCATCCTGATTGATTAATCCTCCAACTCTGTCTATGATTCCAACCACTTTTGCTCCACTTTGAGCTAAATAATAAGCTCCAGCAGAGCCTACATTTCCCCAACCTTGAACAACTACTCTTTTTCCAGCTAAATTGCCTCCGTAAATGTCATAATAATGTTTTACAGACTCAGCAACTCCCCAACCGGTAATCATATCAGCAACCACATATTTGTTCGCTGCTTTTGGTGTGTAACTCTCGTCTTCAATTACTTGAAGAACTCCTCTTCTTAATTGTCCTATTCTATGGATTTTTTGAGGTTCAGTAGGTTGAAAATGTCCATTAAAAACTCCTTCTTGAGGATGCCAAACACCACAATCTTCTGTAATTGGAATTACTTCATGAATTTCATCTACGTTCAAATCTCCACCTGTTCCATAATAATTTTTAAGCAAAGGTGCCACAGCATGATACCATCTTCTTAGCACTCCGTCTTTTCTTGGGTCACTTGGGTCAAAATTTATTCCTGATTTTGCTCCTCCAATTGCTGGTCCAGAAACCGAAAATTTTACTTCCATAGTTTTGGCTAAAGAAGTTACTTCGTGTTTGTCCAGTCCAACTCTCATTCTTGTTCCTCCTCCAGCTGCACCCCCTCTTAGTGAGTTGATTACAACCCATCCTTCAGCTTCAGTTTCAGAATCTTTCCATTCAAAAACAATCTCCGGTTGTTTATTTTCAAATTTGTCTAATAGATCTTTCATAAGTATAGGGTGAAATATGTGCGTATTGGTTAAGGCTTTCTCTCCAAAAAATAATTAACGAAAGTAGTAAAACTACCCCTTTGAACCAAAGAATATCTAAAACTTTAGTTTGTAATTGGGCACAAAAAAACCATCTTGATGTATCAAGATGGTTTTAAATATTATTTAATGTTTAATTTACATTGAGTACCCAGACTTTACATCTATTGGATTAACAATAAGAACAGGAATTTGAGCTTTGTTCATAATGAGCTGTTCTTCTCTTCGGCTTGCGAATAAACTTCCGAATATATTCCAATTCAATGAATTGATAATCGCAATTAAATCAGCATCATTTTCTTTGGCAAACTTAATGATTTCTTTTTCAAAATCTGTTTTAGGTTCAGTAATCACAATATTCAAGTCAATTCCTTTTTCAATAAAATATTTCTTGGCAAACAAGACATTGTTTTTGAGCTTTATATAGAGTCCTTTGTCATTTTCATGTTTAGCAATGATATGAACTTTTGAATTGAAATATTTTGCAACATCAGCAACTTCGTCTAATTTTTGTTTTGAGTCGTCAGTCATGTCTAATGGAACAATTATATCATCATATCCAGTGTCATTTATCCCTTTTTCTTGAACTACGATAAAAGGTTTTTTAGAATGAGATACTACTTTCATAGCATCACCTCCTGTCACTTTTTGGATAATTCCTTTTGGACCGTGAGTACCCATCATTACAAGTTGAGCGCCTACTTCTTCCGCTGCATTTCCAATTTCAGAAATAAAATTTCCAATTTTCACTATGGCTTCAACCTTAACATTACCTGGGTTTCTGTTTTCAATTTGTTTACCAAGTTTAATTTTTGCTGTATTAACTCCAGCTTGTTCATGGGCAACATGGAGAACAAAAACTTCAGCGGATGAAACACTGGCTAATTTTATAGCATGGTCAATCGCGTTGTTTGAAACCTCGCTAAAATCTGAAGCAACCATTATTTTTGTAATGTTCATAGTTATTTAAATTATTGAGTTTGAAATTTTACCTAAATCAAAAATACTAATTTTGGTTGTAATTCAAGCGTTAAAAAGTGATTTTTGTTGTTCAAAGTTTGTAATTTTATTTTTACTTGGAATTAGCAGAAAACATAAAAAACATTCTTTCAATTTTACCTGATTCTCCCGGGGTATATCAATATTTTGATTCCAAGGAGAAGATAATCTACGTGGGTAAAGCCAAAAATCTCAAAAACAGAGTTAAGTCTTATTTTAATTCAAATAAGCACGAAAGCAATAAAACGAGGGTTTTAGTCAGTAAGATTTCGAATATTAAGTACATTGTTGTTCCTACCGAATACGATGCGTTGTTATTGGAAAACTCCCTGATAAAAAAGCATCAACCGAGGTACAATATCTTATTAAAAGACGACAAAACTTTTCCTTATATCTGTATAAAAAATGAAAGGTTTCCTCGCATATTTTATACGCGAAGAGTAATTAAAGATAAATCAGATTATTTTGGACCCTACAGTAATGTAAGAGTAATGAAAATTATACTTGCCTTAATCAAGGAGATATATCCTATTAGAAGTTGTAGTTTTAATTTATCTCAAGAAAATATTGAACAAGGTAAATTTAAAGTTTGTTTGGATTATCACATTAAGAAGTGCCTTGGGCCATGCGAGGGCTTTCAATCTGAGGAAGAGTATAACGATAATGTTTCTCAAATAAAACAAATACTTAAGGGAGAGACTAAATCTGTAATTAATTATTTGAAGGAAAAAATGTTGAAATTTTCTGAAAATTTGGACTTTGAAAAAGCACAAGAAATTAAAGAAAAAATAGAGTCTCTTAAGGATTACCAGTCCAAATCAACAGTGGTTAATCCAAAGATTAGTGATGTGGATGTGTTCACTATTGATTCAGATGTGAATGCGGGTTATGTCAATTTTATAAAAGTAATTAATGGTACGGTGGTTCAGTCCAGTACAATTGAAATTAAGAAAAAATTGGAGGAGACTGACGAAGAGATGTTACAACTTGCTATCTTGGAGTTAAGAACAAAATTCAGAAGTAAATCCAAAACTATATTTACTTCAATTCCTGTAGACTATAAAATGGATTCTTCGGTAAAAATGAGTGTTCCGCAAATAGGGGATAAGAAAAAACTGATTGATTTTTCGATGAACAATGTCCGTCAGTTTAAGTTTGATAGATTAAAAACTCTAAAAATAGTTGACCCAGACCGACACGCCAATAGAATTGTTGACCAAATTCAAAAAGACTTGAGGTTAAAAGAAAAACCCTTTCATATAGAATGTTTTGACAACTCTAACTTTCAAGGAACAAATGCTGTTGCTGCCTGTGTAGTATTTAAAAATGCTAAGCC
>JBMYYT010000064.1:6680-10900 GCA_049609665.1 Flavobacteriales bacterium
AAGCAAAAAAGATTATCGCCATTTTAACATTAAAACAGTCGAAGGTCCTGATGATTTTGCATCTATGGAAGAAGTGGTTTATAGAAGATATAAAAGATTGTTGGATGAAAACCAACCTCTGCCGCAACTTGTTATTGTGGATGGGGGAAAAGGACAATTGAGTTCTGGAGTGAAAGCATTGAAGGATTTGGATTTATTTGGAAAGATTGCAATTGTTGGGATTGCAAAGAGGTTGGAAGAAATCTTTTTCCCAGGAGATTCCATTCCCTTATACATTGATAAAAAATCAGAATCGTTAAAGACAATCCAGCAATTAAGAAACGAAGCCCATCGTTTTGGAATAACTCATCATCGAAACAAAAGGAGTAAAGGAGCTATAGATTCAGAGTTAAATTCTATTTCTGGGATAGGAGAAAAATCGGTGGATGCATTGTTAAAACATTTCAAATCAGTCAAAAAAATAAAATTGGCTACTGAAAATGAGCTGCTTGAAGTGGTAAATACAAAACAGGCAAAAGCAATTTTGGATTATTTTGCTTGAAATTACAAAGAATCTGAAATCATCACTGCTTCATCATAATCATCGTTGGTTAAAGTATAGAAATAATAGTGAACAGCTTGGTTGTTTGTGTTTTGGTAAATGTAATATTTGGCTTGTCTAATATCTCTTGCAGCCGAATACCTCGTGCTTCCATGATAGATATAGGTTGTACTGTCGTAGGTTAATTTTGTTGAATCTTTAAATCCCTCCATAAAACCTTTGTTTCTCTCTGTGTTTCCTTTAGTAATATAAGAAAAAGAATATACTTCATTCGAATCGATTTCTATATCTGAATCACCGTCATAGCCTTCAATAATAATGGAATGGCTCGAGTTGTTGGTTATTTCAACATAGTGAGGAGTTTCCGTTTCACTTGCTTTTTTACAAAAATAAAATAGAGAGAGACCTAAAAGGATTAACACAATTTTTTTCATGACTTCAACTTCTTTGATGTCCGAAAGTTAGACATTTTTACTCTCATAAAATGAATTTTCGATTAAGTTTAATCAATACTATGAGATACAAGTTGTAATTTTTTATATTTGACTAATCAATACACCCTATGGAAGAAGAATCGTTTGATTTTCGTGAAGAAGCAGAATTTACAAATTCAGAAACTGAGTTTGAGAAAGTCTTGCGTCCCAAATCTTTTGATGATTTTACGGGGCAACAAAAAGTAACGGATAATCTTCAGATTTTTGTGCAAGCTGCCAAGCAGAGAGGAGAATCTCTGGATCATGTATTGCTTCACGGACCTCCAGGTCTCGGAAAAACTACACTTTCAAATATTATTGCCAATGAGTTGGGAGTTGGTTTTAAAGTAACTTCTGGACCCGTGCTTGATAAGCCAGGAGATTTAGCAGGATTGCTCACCAATTTGGATGAAGGCGATGTTCTTTTTATTGATGAAATCCACAGATTGAGTCCAATAATTGAAGAATATTTGTATTCGGCAATGGAAGATTATCGCATTGATATCATGATTGACACGGGTCCCAATGCCCGCTCGGTGCAAATTGAGTTGAGCCAGTTTACTTTAATTGGAGCAACTACCCGCTCTGGATTATTGACTGCTCCGTTGAGAGCAAGATTTGGAATAAACTCTCGATTAGAATATTACGATTCAAAAATATTGACTGATATTGTGGAGCGTTCTGCTGGAATTTTGGATGTACCCATTGAATACGATGCTGCGTACGAAATAGCAAGTAGGAGTAGAGGAACTCCTCGAATTGCTAATGCATTATTACGAAGAGTGAGAGATTTTGCTCAAGTAAAAGGGAATGGAAACATTGATAAAGCTATTACTCAAATTGGGTTGGAAGCGTTGAACGTAGATGCCAACGGATTGGATGAAATGGATAATAAAATCCTTTCGGCAATTATCGAAAAATTCAAGGGTGGTCCAGTGGGATTAAAAACTATTGCCACGGCTGTAAGTGAACAGGATGGTACAATTGAGGAGGTTTATGAACCATTTTTAATTAAAGAAGGTTACCTCATGCGCACTTCAAGAGGAAGACAAGCTACGGAAAAAGCATACAAACATCTTGGATTGAATAAAGGATTTGAACAAGGGGGATTGTTTTAGATTTTCAAAGTTTTTTTACCCATACCCATTAAAACTCTCTCTTTTTTGAAAAAAAGAAATTTTATATTAAAACGTGTTTGTATATGCTTTGTTGCGTGTATTAGGTAGTAAATTTAGTAAATAAAAAACAAACTTTTGTGTAAACGAGGATTTTCGTAAATTAGCTAAAAATAGCAATAAAGTATATACGGTGTTGGGCAAAGGCTTTTTCAATCGTAAATATTATATATTTGTCTATCAAATTATGGATAAAAATAAAAAATATAAAGTAGCTGGACTTTTTTCAGGTTGTGGAGGATTAGATTTAGGATTTATAAATGCTGGATTTGAAGTCGTTTGGGCTAATGACTTTTTAAAGAAGCTGTTGAAACTTACAAACATAATATAGGAAATCATATTGTTTATGGAGATATTACTCAAATACCTAGTTCGGAAATCCCTAATTATTTTGATATTCTTTTAGGAGGTTTTCCTTGTCAAGGTTTTTCTATTGCTAATACCAAAAGAAGTATGGAAGATGAAAGAAATTTTTTATACAAAGAGTTTTTGAGGATCATCAAAGACAAACAGCCTAAATTTTTTGTTGGAGAAAATGTAAAAGGATTATTATCTATTGAAAACGGTCAAGTAATTAATATGATTATCAATGATTTTCAAGAGCTCGGTTACGATGTTGATTATAAGCTTTTGAAAGCCTCTGAATATGGAGTTCCACAAAATAGAGAGCGTGTTTTCATTATTGGAAACAGACTCGGTTTAAAAAATCCGTTTCCAAAAAAAACACACGGCTCTTCTGATAATTTATTTGATAAAAATCTCAAACCATTTGTTACAGTTAAAGAAACTGTTGGTTTTCTTGCAAATGCAAGAATAAGGGATAAATCGTTTACTTTAGATAATAAAAAAATTACAAATCACAAAGCAAGAACTAATGTTCACGATGAATTTTGGGGAAGAAAACACAAAGTAAATCAGTTTGAAATTTGTGATTATTTAAAATATTGGAGAAATAAAAGTGGTTGGAGTACAAAAAGAGTTGATGAACATTTCGGATATGCTCATACTGCTGGACATTGGTTTAGAAAAGATAATGGTTCTGGAAGCATTCCTAAACCAAGTGATTGGTGGGAATTAAAGAAAATATTAGGATTTGATGATAAATTCGATAAACAAGTAACAGAATTAGAATTAAAGCCAATAACATTTGAACAATCTTTAAGAATTAATAATTGGGATAGACCAAGTGACACTATTACTGCTACAGGACCAGAAATACACCCAAATAAAGAGCGAAGAATGTCAGTTCGTGAATGTGCTTTAATTCAAACGTTTCCAATTGATTTTGAGTTTGAAGGAAGTTTAGGGAATATGTATAAACAAATTGGAAATGCTGTTCCAGTTTTACTTGCTCAAAAAGTAGCAGAAGGAATTAAAAAAGAATTACAAAAAGATAATGACAAACAGCGAAATAGAAGAGTTAGAGAAAAAGTATTTAAATAAGTTTTATTATTTCCTTAAGTATGCTGAAGATGAAATGATGTATGGATTTCAAACCAAAGAAACTATTAAAGATGATTGGTTTGGAAAATATGGAGCTAATATTTCCAATTTTGCAGTTGGAGCGGAAAGAATTATTTATGCTTTATTCAATGGTAAAGGTGTAGGTCAACCAAATTCATGCCCTGTTGGTGCTGATATGTTTTTTGAAGTAGATGATGCTTATATTCATATAGATTTGAAAACTGTTCAGACAAGAAATATAGGAGATATTACAAAAAATGTTTTTGTAGGTAGAAACCAAAATAGTTATAAATCTGAAATTAAAAAAGCAAATGGAGATTCTTTCAATCCAGTTAGGATATATGAACCTGCTTTACCTCCGTTTTATAATAAGGGAAAAGTAAACGAAAAAATTTGCTTGTCATTTTTTATAACGATTGTTTATGAAGATGTTAACTTAAATATTTTAAATATAAATTTACTTTGTATGCCAAATGGAAATCTTGTTTCTCATTATGGCTCAAGAGTTTTACAAGCAGGAAAAAATCCAGACAAAACAAGATTCAAATTTACAGAAGTTCCTACATT
>JBMYYT010000065.1:0-10756 GCA_049609665.1 Flavobacteriales bacterium
CCTCTTCCTCAAGTTTAAAGACAAAACCATTGAAATTCGACCTTATTTTTCTCCAAGATTTTAGATTTCTTTTCCAATTATTATTTAACGTTTTGTTCTTAGTATAAGGAAAACACCATACTCCTTTAATCCCAACTTCATCATACTCTCTGTTTTTTCTACGTTTAGGATTGATACCATTATTTAAAATATCGTTAGAATTATTTTGTTTTGACCAATGAATTAAAAGCATCTTGAAAAATTATTATTTTTATTGAGTATACCTACCTCACCAATTTATACTTCCTCTTAGCAGTAGATCGGTTACAACTATTCCAATGCCACCATTCCGTTTGAATATTAAAAAATCCAGCTTTTTTCATCACTTTTCGCAATAATTTGCGGTTTTCTATCTGTTTTTGCGTTAATTTTCCTTGTTTTAGCAATTTTTGTTCCTCTCGAGGATGTGCTAAAACACCAATATAATCAAACGTAGTTCCCATATCCAATTCTTCTCCTTCTTTGGTAGAAAGTGATATATCTACCGCAACACCATAGTTGTGAATGGAATGATTCTTTGGATTTGAGAGGAATTTTGTTTTCTCTCGAATTGGTAGTTTTAAAGTGTCCCACATTTTTTGCTGAACTGATTTTGGTCGAACCGCATCAAAAACTAACAATGTTAAGCTTGAATCTTCTTTTTGTAAATATTCGTAGGCTTTTTTCAGTTTAACAGCCATGTCAGGCTGACAATAAGCCTTATTTAATTCTCCGTATAAATCAACTCCAACAAAATTATCAGTAGTTGAATATTTTAAATCAACCTTAATCTGAGGTTCGATAGATTGAATATCCACTAATCCGAATTGAATCAAATATTCCTCCAACGAAAGCGAATCATACGTAATAAGCTTTTTTTGCTTAGGTTTCCTTTTTTCTTTAACAATCGAGTCAATTACACTTGTAGTATCCATAACTGATTTTTCAATTGTCTCTGAGTTTTGAATCTCATTTCCTACTTTATTTTCTATATTTGTTTCACAAGAAAAAAGAAGTAGAGAAAAGATTAAAACATAATATTTTACTGCAACTCTCATATTTCAAAGTTAACAAATATACTTACATGGAAAATCAACATTTTTTAGACGAGGAAAACTTAAACCCACAAAGCGAAAGACCTACGTTCTTGACCGTGCTTTGTATTATCACTTTTATTGTAAGTGGGATTATGCTTATCTATACAACTTTTGGAGCTTTATCTTACGATGTTGAAGAACAGCGAGAAGCCATGGAAATTATGGTTGATGAAATGAGCAAACAAGATAATTTAGAAGGTTTTACAGAAATGATGACGCTTGTTGGGGAAGAAGAAATTGAAAATCATACTCTACTCACATTAATTTCTCTTGGTGCAATTCTTCTTAGTTTGCTTGGAGCTTTTTTAATGTTTAGATTAAAGAAAACAGGATTTCATTTATACATTGGTTCTAAGATATTAAGTTTTGTCCCTCTGCTAATATTTACTTTGTCTTGGCCAATTTTAGCTACTTACACACTTATGGGAGTTTTCGCACTGGCATTTGTAATAATGTACGGTGTTAATCTAAAACACATGAATTAATCTCAGATTTTAAATATCTGAATTAGGTTTTTTCTTTTTACCCATACGATTAAAGTCACTGCTGCAATAAGAATCGTGTGATTGATTGCAGATAATCCGCATTGATTGGAATAGATTGATCCTGAATATTCATGCCAATGCCATGGAAATAACTTGCTAAATTCAGGAATTGAAGTGCCCAGATAACTATTTAAAATTGACGGAGCTAAATCAATTAAATCGGGAAAAACACTTCCTAAAAAAGCCATCCCAACTGCAAATGTATATCTCCTTTTTACCAAGACACAGAGCAGCAACATAATTATCAAGGAGATAACCGCATCTGCTTTTGAATTAATGGGATAACAATGTGGGGCAAAATCAAGAACTCCATGAGATATTAATCCCAAAACAAATGTGATAATACCTTGACGAAAAGAGTTATTGGAAAACAAAGAATTGACTTTATCATTTGGCTTAACAGCGATTGCAATTACTCCAATAGCAGCCGTAGTATGGAACAATACATTCATAGGTAAGGATTAGTTCTTATTAGCCAACTGACCACAAGCTGCGTCAATATCTTTTCCTCTGCTCCTTCTTACATTTGCAGGAACTCCATTTCTTTCCAAATAATTTGCAAATCTCTCAGTGGATCTTGCATCTGATTTTTCGAATCCATCTTCTTCAATTGGATTGTACTCAATCAAGTTCACTTTTGATGGAACATGTTGACAAAACTCAACTAATTCTTGCGCTTCTTTAAGCGAATCGTTTACTCCGTTTAACAAACAATATTCAAATGTCACTCTGTTATTCGTCTTTTCGTAATAATAGATTAACGCTTCTGCAAGTGACTCTAACGAGTTTTGTTTGTTGATTTCCATTATTTTATCACGAGCTTCATCGTTAGTTGCATGAAGCGATAACGCTAAATTGAATTTGACTCCATCGTCTCCCAACTTCATAATCATCTTCGCAATACCCGCTGTAGAAACGGTAATCCTTCGAGAAGCCATACCAAGACCTTCATCCGAAGTAATTTTCTTCACTGATTCCAGCGTGTTTTTATAATTCAAAAGAGGCTCCCCCATTCCCATATAAACAATATTGGAAAGTGGTTTTTGATAGTTCTCCTGAGCTAATTTATTGATTTCGACCACTTGGTCGTAAATTTCATCATAAGTCAAATTACGCATTCTTTTGAGCTTACCGGTGGCGCAAAACGAACATGCCAAACTACACCCAACTTGAGAAGAAATACATGCAGTCATTCTTTTTTTAGTAGGAATTAAAACTCCTTCTACAATGCTGCCGTCATACAATTTGAATCCACACTTAATGGTGCCATCTTTACTTACTTGTTTGGTATCAATGGATAATTTATTAAAATAAAAATGAGTATCCAGTAATTGTCTCGTTTCTTTTGAGATATTGGACATGTTTTCAAAAGAAGTGAAAGATTTTTTCCAGACCCAATCAAAAACTTGATTGGCACGAAATTTTTTTTCCCCTTTTTCTAAAAAGAATTCAATTAATTCCTCTTGTGAGAGAGCTCTAATATTTCTTTTTTGTATTTCAATCTCCTCCCCCATTGAATTAATCTAAATTGGGAAGTTCAATCCAATCGGAGATAATTAGTGTGTTCGGGAAATCTTTGAGTATTTGATTCTGAAATTTTTCAGCGTCCAATTTAGTTCTAAAATTCCCAACCCTCAATCTATAGTTTGGGGGTTTATAATTCATATAGGTTTTGTGTTTTGGATATTTCTTTACAAATCTTCCTCTTGCCCCATCTACGTCTGATTTTGTTGAAGAAGAAACAACTTGAATTCTATATCCCCTTATCATTGGCTTTTTTGACTCACCTCCAGATAATTCCTCAGATACTTTATCAATTCTTTCATCTTTTTTAATCGTTACCTTTCCTTTTTTTTCACTTTTCACTACACCTCTAACTGTATCGGTAGGTACAACTGAAACTGAGTCAGATGGATATAATTTCCATTGCCCATTAGTTGTGTCTTGAGCCAAATTTCCAGTTGAAAACATCAACATAGAAATTAGTATTAAGATAAAATGTTTCATTCTTTAAAATTTATTACTGGATTACTTCAAGGATTAAGCCAAAATTGGTATTCCATTTATACAAACGTAATTTATTTTGAAATAATATCGTAGAGTTTATCCAAGTTTGGTGTTAAAATTACCTCAATTCTTCTGTTTGCTGCTTTATCTTCGCCAGCTGGGTTGTATTGGCTTCTTCCAGCAGCAGTTAATATTTTTGGATTAATAGTGCTATTTGCAGTCATTATCTCCACTACCGAAGTAGCTCTAAGCACACTTAACTCCCAGTTGTTTTTTGGATGATTGGATGATTTCAATGCATCAGAATCCGTATGTCCTTCCACAACAATTTCCAATTCATTTTCTCCCTCCAGCGCCTTAGCCAATTGAATTACGGCAACTTTTCCTTGAGTACCTACTGCAGTGCTCCCTGATGCAAACAACAATTTTGCTTCTAAGCTCACATATACTTTTCCATTTTTTTGCTCTACAGTCAATCCTTTGTTTTGGAATGCAAGAAGAGCTCCTGAAACTTTTTCTTTAAGTGCATTTACGGCTGCATCTTTTTTTGCAATAAGCTCTTCAAGTTCTTTCACACGTTGCTCTCTTAGCTCCAATGCATTTTGCTTATTCTCCAAATCAGTCTTAAGTTGATTTAAATTCTTTTCTAAAACTTTCAAGTCTTTTTCCAACTTGTTCAGTTCGTCTTCCTTTTCTTGTAACTCCTTTTGTGTTTTATCAAGCTTCGAGGATAATGAACTATTTTCCTTTGAAGAGTTTGCTAATAATCTATCATACCTCAACAAAATATCATCATGTAAAGACTTTAACTTATCATACTGTTGCTCTTTCTCATTGAATTTTCTTTTAGCATCTGCCAAATCTTCTTCAAATACTTGTAATTCCTTTTTAGAAGATTCAAGTTTTTGTTCCAATTCCGTATTTAAATTCTTGAACTTTTCATTTTCTGATTGAAATTGAGCCAATTCTTTTTGACATTGTTCATTTTTCGCTTTTAAATCTTGGTATTTTTTTGCCGGTACACAGCTCCAAAAAACTAAACTTAAAATAACAAGTAGTGATATTGAATTTTTCATTTCTATATTCTTTTAAAAATTAAAGTAATAATCAACTACAAATATAATGAAATAGGACTCGTAAAAGAGTTGCAATAAAGGAAGTAAGTAAGAGAGAATTGTTAATTACTTATTGATTAAACCTTAAGTTTTCTTCGCTTTATTTCTTTGGAAATAAGGGATAATTCTCTGCTTGTTTGTCCAGCGACTGATGTGTTTTCTTCGGCTCTTCTTATTAAATATGGAATCACTTCTTTTACTGGGCCATAAGGGACATATTTTGCTACGTTATATCCTTCTTTTGATAAATTAAAACTTATGTGGTCGCTCATTCCTAACAATTGAGCAAAGTAGAATTTCTTATTACTTTTATTTATCTCTTTTTTAGAAAGTAGCTGAGTGAGTTTAAATGAACTCTCCTCGTTGTGAGTTCCAGCGCACATTGCGATATCATTTTTTACACAATACTCAACCGAAAGGTCATAGTCTTTGTCGGTTGATTCTTTATCGGGTTGAATTGGGGAAGGGTAGTTTTTTTCATTTGCTCTGGCCCTTTCTTTTTCCATATAAGCTCCCCTTACTAATTTCACACCCAGGTTGTAACCATTACTTTGACTCAACTCAAAACTTGATTTTAAAAAATCCAATCTATCCCAACGATAAAGTTGAATTGTATTATAAACTATTGCTTTTTCTTTATTGTATAGCGCCATCATTTGATCGGCAATATTATCAATAGAATCCTGAATCCAGGACTCCTCAGCGTCAATAAAAATAGGAGTGTTGGCCTCAAAAGCGGCTTTACATAATCTATTTACCCTTTCAAATCCCGCATTGAAGTCGGATAAATTTTTAGGATTTTCCTTATTAAGCTTTTCCAATAGTTCAAATTGCATAACCCCTGTAACTTTAAAAACCACAAAAGGGATTTCAGGATGTTTGGATGCTAATTGAATTCCTGCTTCCAATTCTTTACAACAATTCTCTAATTCGATTTCGTCTTCTTTTGCTTCTAAAGAATAATCGAGAATCGTACCCACTCCATAACTATCTAATTTATTGATTACGGGTTTACATTCCTCAATATTTTCGCCCCCACAGAATTGCTTGAAAATAGTTTTCTTAATAATTCCAGAAATAGGAAGCCTCAGTTTCAAAGCTATATTAGTAGCCACTTTACCAAATGAAATCAGTTTGTTATTCCCTATTAATTTAAATAATCTATGCGCCCACTTCAATTCTGAGTTGGACTTACTTGAAAAAGCGGTTTCGGTATTTTCAAATGAAAGCATGTGAGATTTTTAAAATAAAAAAAAACGGACTCTCCCTAAAAAAGAGAGAATCCGAAATAAATTTATTGATTCATTTGTTGTTGTTGCATTTGCTGCTGAATCTGTTGTTGCATTTGTTGTTGCTCCATTTGCTTTCTTTGCATCTCCATTTTTTCTTCTTCACTTAGGATTTTTAACAATTCTACATCAAACACTAAAGGTGAATATGGGTCAATTCCTCTTGTTCCCTGCTCACCGTAAGCAAGTTGATAAGGAATATACAATTGCCATTTACTTCCCACAGGCATTAATTGAAGTGCTTCTGTCCATCCAGGAATCACTCTGTTTACAGGAAATTCTGTTGGCTCTCCTCTTTCTACCGAACTATCAAATACAGTTCCATCAATTAAAGTTCCGTGGTAGTGAGTAGAAACTACATCAGTTGCTGCTGGTTTCGCTCCATTACCTTCTTTTATAATCTTGTACATTAATCCACTTGGTAAAGTAACTACATCCTCCATAGCTGACTTTTCTTTAAGAAAATTTTCTCCAGCTTCAATTTGAGGCTTGAATTTATCTCTTTGTGCTGCCATGATATTGTCCTTTTCTAATTCCATTACTGCCATCGCAACTTTTTCACCATCTTGCTCATTCAATACAGGAGTTGCCCCCATGAAATGATCTTCCATACCTTTGAAAAACGCATCTTTACTGAAGTGCTTATCAAACCCATTTGAAGTTAAACCTCCTGAAATATCAGATCCTAAAAAATAACTAATACTGTCTTCTTTGGAACCTAAAGTTTTAAATCCATTAACTGAAGTTGGGGTAAAAGTAAAACTTGAAGTGTCATTCCTGATAGCTGTCAAATTATCCATTATCATTGAGTTCCCTAATTCTTTAGTTAGAATTAAATCAGCTTTTGCAAATCCATCTTCCAACCCTTTGTTGAATGCCGCAGGACTGAATAATCTATCAATTTTATTTCCTTTGAAGTTTTTTGCTATGTCCCATCCAATAAAATAGCTTACACTATCAGCTTGATTACTAAGGCTTTCAAACCCTACAGCCATTGATTTGGGTTTATTGTCGCAAGATGCAAGCACCAAAGCACTTAATCCTATAAATCCTATTATTTTTTTCATTTCGTATCTTATTTTATATTAATTATTTTTCAATATCAATTAATTCCACTTCAAAAATCAAAGTAGAGTGAGGCTTAATTGCACCTTGTCCTCTTTCTCCATAAGCTAAATGAGAAGGGATAAAAAGTCTCCATTTACTACCAATAGGCATTAATTGAAGTGCTTCTGTCCATCCGCTTATCACTCCATTCAATGGAAATGAAATTGGCTCGCCTCTATCCACTGAACTGTCAAATACAGTTCCGTCAATTAAAGTTCCATGATAATGAGTTTTCACCTTAT
Source organism: Flavobacteriales bacterium (assembly GCA_049609665.1). Classification (GTDB taxonomy): domain Bacteria; phylum Bacteroidota; class Bacteroidia; order Flavobacteriales_D; family CAJJDF01; genus CAJJDF01. The sequence goes on from JBMYYT010000065.1 coordinate 7,421, forward strand.
CCTCAGCACTTGGCTTAGCACCATTTCCTTCAGTCATTATTTCGTATTGTAATCCACTTGGTAGTGATACAATTCCTTCTCTGTCTTTATTTTTTGCTAAAAATTCAATTCCTTCTTTAGCCTGTTCTTCAGCCATTTTCGCTTGAATTTCACCAAAATATTTTTGAAGATTCATTTGTGCTTCATCACTTGAAATTTTTAAATTATTTCCTTCAAAAAAATCTCCTAATGCAGATGCAAAAGCTTCTGGGTTTATTTCTTTCAATCCTTGTTCAGCTAAACTCTGGCTAATGTTTACTCCTAAACTGTAACTGATTTTACTTATTTCGTTTTCTAATTCCATTTAATTTTTATCTCTATATTTATTTTACAATCTCTAATAATTCTATTTCAAAAACTAATGCAGCATAAGGAGGGATGGATTGATTACCTCTTTCTCCATAGGCTAAGAAATGTGGAATATACAATTCCCATTTACTTCCTACAGGCATTAGTTGAAGTGCTTCTTGCCATCCTTTTATCACTCCTGTTACACCAAAAGTAGCTGGCTGACCTCTTTGTACCGAACTGTCAAATATTTTTCCATTAATCAACATTCCGGTGTAATGCGTTTTAACTTTATCTGTAGCTTTAGGAATTGCTCCTGTTCCAGCTTTTATCACTTTGTACTGAAGTCCACTTGGTAAAGTTTTAACTCCAGGTTTCATTGAATTATCTGCTAAGAATTTAGCTCCTTCAGCAGATTGTTTTTCAATCCTTTTGTTTTGGATTTCCCCAAAATACCCTTGAAGATACTGTTGAGTTTCTTGAACAGTCATCTTTGTTGGCTTTCCTGAAAAAACTTCTCCCAACGCAACTGCGATGGCTGTTGAATCAATTGATTCTAATCCTTGATTTTTAAGACTTGATCCCATATTCACTCCCAAAGAGTAACTGACTTTAGAAACTTCATTGCTCATGTCAATAGTAGGATTTTTACTTGCCTCCATTTCCTTTTTTAGCTTAACGTTTTCAGCTTGAACTGCGTCATATTTTTTCTTACTTACTACACATGATGTAATAACTAAAATTCCTAATACAATTAAAAGATTTTTAATTTTCATAATTCTTAATTTAAGTGGTTTCCTAATGAATCGTTGTATGTTGTTTTCATTCCCTCAAGGCTCCCCCAATCTTCCCCATCTACTTTTACATTCTTACCAGAAGTCTCTCCAAGTAGGTTGTAAGGAGTTTCCGTTTCAGCCATAAACTCAATGAATTTTTCTTTATTGCCTTCGCTCACCGTTACTACAATTCTACTTTGTACTTCTCCAAATAAGAATGCATCTTTTCTGATTTCGCTATCTGTAGCAATGTCAAACCCAATATTGTTTACAAACCCCATTTCTGCAAGAGTCACGAACAAACCGCCATCTGCACAATCGTGGGCTGCATTAATCAATTTATTTTCGATTAATCCTTTGGTTGTGTTTTGTAATTCAAATTCTTCTTCCAATTCAAAATAAGGAGCTGTTGATTCTTTAATCCCAACTACATTTGCCAAGTATTCTGATGAATTAATGTCGTTCACTGATTTTCCTAATAAGAAAATAGAATCTCCTTCATTCTTGAAATTCAGAGTCATTACATTATCCTTATTTGGAACAATACCAATCATTCCTATGGTTGGAGTTGGGAATACCGGAGTTTCCACTCCATCAATTTTTGTTTGGTTGTAAAAACTTACGTTTCCTCCAGTTACAGGAGTTTTAAATTTTCTACACGCATTACTCATTCCTTCAATAGCTCCCACAAACTGCCAGTAACTTTCTGGGTTGTATGGGTTTCCAAAATTTAAGCAGTTTGTAATTGCCGATGGAATTCCTCCTGAAACTACAATGTTTCTTGCCGCTTCAGAAACTGCAATTTCAGTCCCTTTAATTGGATCAGCATTTACGTATCTTGAATTACAATCCACTGTCATGGCAAGTGCGGTGTCAGTTCCTTTAACATTCACAATTCCTGCATCCGAAGGATTATTAGTGCTCATGTTTTTTGTTCCTACCATTGAATCGTATTGCTCGTAAATCCATCTTTTGGAAGCAATATTTGGCATTGAAATCAATTTCATTGCCACTTCTTTCAAGTTGGTTGGCTCTGGAACAGAGTTGATATCAAATTTTTTGTATTCCTCGTAATATGCTGGTTCTTTGAATTCTCTGTCATAAACTGGTGCTCCTCCTCCTAAAATTAAAGGCTCTGCTGGAGTGGTTGCGATTAACTCTCCATTTTCAAAATAATTAAGAGTTCCTCCTTTTGTTACTTCTCCAATTTGAACGCAATTCAAATCCCATTTATCAAAAATATCTTGAACTACTTTTTCTTTTCCTTTGTGCACCACCACCAACATTCTCTCTTGAGATTCTGATAATAAAATCTCGTAAGGTTGCATGTTTTCTTGTCTGGTTGGCACTTTCTCTAACCAGATATCCATTCCGAATCCTTCTTTTCCACTCATTTCTGAGGTAGAACAAGTTATTCCGGCAGCTCCCATGTCTTGCATTCCAACAATAGCATCAGTTTGAGCCAATTCTAAAGTAGCCTCTAACAATAATTTTTCTTGAAATGGATCCCCAACTTGAACAGCTGGTAAATCATTTACTGAGTCTTCTGTTATATCTTTCGAAGCAAAAGCTGCTCCGTGAATTCCGTCTTTTCCAGTTGCAGAACCAACAATAAACACTGGATTTCCTTCTCCGTGAGAAGTTGCAGAAATAGTTCCACCAACTTTCATAATTCCAGCGGAAAATGCGTTTACTAAGGGGTTTGTATTGTACGATTCATCAAAAAACACTTCTCCTCCAACGATTGGAATCCCAAACGCATTTCCATAATCACCAATTCCTTTAGAAACTCCTTTCACCAACCATTTAGTTCTTGCTTCTTCGATATTTCCAAATCTCAACGAATTGAGTTGGGCAATTGGTCTTGCACCCATTGTAAAAATATCTCTGTTAATTCCTCCAACTCCTGTTGCTGCTCCTTGATAAGGTTCCAAAGCTGAAGGGTGATTGTGAGATTCTATTTTGAATGCACAAGCCAATCCGTTCCCAATGTCAACTAATCCAGCATTTTCTTCTCCTGCTTCAACCAACATGTGGTCTCCTTCTTTGGGAAGTGTTTTCAAATACTTTATGGAGTTTTTGTACGAACAATGTTCACTCCACATTACTGAGTAAATACTCATTTCGGTAAAGTTTGGTGTGCGACCTAAAATTTGTTTAATCTGTTCAAACTCTTCGGGTAGTAAACCTAATTCTACGGCTTGTTCTAGGGTAGCTAAAGCTGACATATTTT
>JBMYYT010000066.1:0-10739 GCA_049609665.1 Flavobacteriales bacterium
AAATGAAGATGGTAGTATTTTCCATCTTCATTTAAAACCTCATCAACTTGCTGACACCGTACTAATTGTAGGAGATCAAGGAAGAGTAAAACAAATCTCTAATCATTTTGATGAAATTGAGCATGTTGTTGAAAACCGAGAGTTTGTGACCCATACTGGAACTTATAAAGGCAAAAGAATTTCAGCACTTTCTACAGGAATTGGTGCTGACAATATTGATATTGTGATGAATGAGCTGGATGCTTTGGTCAATATTAATCTTGAAACTAGAAAAATTAATAATGAGAAGAAATCACTTACTATCATAAGAATTGGAACTTCTGGAGCCCTACAACCAGATATACCTGTTGATTCTTATGTAGTTTCGGAGTTTGGATTAGGATTTGATGGATTGGCTGGGTTTTATAAAAATCTTTCTAATGAAATTGAACTTGATTTAGAAAAAGCTTTCTTCTCACAAGTAAACTGGAGTATCAACACAGTAAAACCCTACATTTCAGAAGGAAATAAAGAGTTAATAGAACTTCTAAAAAGTGAGGCTAATTCTGGGATAACGATTACGGGAAATGGATTTTACGGTCCACAAGGAAGAGTTTTGAGGCTTAAAACCAAACAAGAAAACCTCAACGAACAACTTACTAATTTTGAATTCAACGGCTTGAAAATGATGAATTTTGAAATGGAAACTTCTGCTCTTTATGCTCTTGGAGGAATGATGGGACACAAAACTGCAACAATATGCGCTGTTATCGCCAATCGATTTCAAAAAAAATATAGTAAAAACTATAAAGCAACAGTTGATAAAATGATTGAATATGTGTTAGGAAAATTGGCAGGATAGTCAATTTATCTTAATAATTGAATATGACCAAATAGCAAATCTACTTCTCCATCTCTATAGGATAATTTTGCTTTCCAAATATATGTGCCAGTTGGTGACTCAACTCCTAAATGTTTACCATCCCAGCCTTTTGAAATATCTTTTGTTTGAAAAATTATTCCTCCCCAACGATTGAAGATTGTGATTTCAATTTGTTCGATGTTCTCGTTGGAGTACATTTTCCATTCATCATTGATACCATCCTCGTCCGGAGTAAAGGAATTTGGTGCAAACAAAATATTCCCTGAGTTAACAATCACTAATTTAGTTATTGTATCTGAGCATCCAAAAGAATTTGATGCTATGAGTTTTATTTCAAATATTCCTTCAGAAGAAAAAGAATAAGATGGTGAAATTGCATTGGACAAGAATATATTATTTACATACCACGAATAAGCAGAAGCTGATAACGAACTATTAAAAAAAGAAACTTGTTCTCCAACAAGTGAATTTTCTGGGCTTATTGAAAAATCTGCTACTGGTGTTGGATTAACAGTAATAAAATTTGATATTGTAGTATCTTTATTACATCCTATATTGGATGAAACGGTTAACCTTACTGAGTAAACTCCACTTGTTGAATATTGATGAGAAGGGTTTTGTAAATTGGAAGAATTTCCATCGCCAAAATCCCATCGCCAAGAATTAATTGAACCAAAATTTATTGTTGAAACATCTGTAAAACTAACGTCCAAAGGAGAACAACCCGTTAGAGGTGACGCTGAAAATACAGGGTTTAAAATTTGAACCGCAACATTAATTGTATCAGAATAATAACATGCTGAATCTGAAATAGTTAAGCGATACGCTCCCGAGGTATCTACATTTATTGAAGAGGTGTTTTCTCCTGTACTCCAACTATAATTAGAAGCAGCAATACTTGGAGAAAGAGTTAAATTTGTACCTGAACAGATTAAAGTATCAGTTCCCAAGTTAAAACTTAAATCAACTAAATCAATCGAAATAGAATCACGGGTAATACAATTCCCATTAGACACATCAACCCATTGAACTCCTGAAGTATTGACAATATTGGTCTGATTTGTGGAAGAATTATTCCATAAGAAACTATTTCCAGGATTACCTGCATCAAGTCGAAGTTGGTTTCCACAAATCAATGTGTCAGTTCCTAGGTTTACAATTGGAAAAGTGTTAAATATTAAATTAACCGTATCATAAAATTGACAGCCATTTACTGAAACTCTCACCCAATAACTTCCTGCTGAATTTGCAATTAAAACAGAATCAGTAGAACCATCATTCCAAAGGTATATCGCTCCTATTGTCGTTGCATCTAATAAAATTGAATCACCTTGACACAAAGTTGTATCATTACCTAAATAATTATTTCCATTCAGAAAGCTGATATTAATTGTATCCAAAGTCCAACAAAAATCTTTGTTTCCTCTTCCAATGTAAGTTCCAGTTGATGAGACTTGCCTTGTATTTGAAGTTGATCCATTATTCCATAAGTAAGAAGAATAAACCGTTGGTATTGTTAATGTTAATGATCCTGAGCCACAAATTAACGTATCATTGCCTAATGAAAATGGATATGGATAAGACATTGTATTTGGGATAATTATGGGGTTCCAACTGCTTGCGCCTCTTCCATTGTTTGTTGCGCCAGTTGAAGTAGCAGAATTAAAAATTGTATCGTTACTTACATTTTCCATGTTGTGATACAATTTCAAACCTGTCTCGTTTCCAACCAAAGTAGAATTATACTTTGATAAAATTTGAGCACTTGTTCTTACTACACTCCACATTCTTATTTCATCCATACGGCCATTAAAAAAACCTCCAATTCCACCAGAATTCCACCTATAAGAACCTACACGGAGCGGTTGATTTGAATTATTAATTAACCCTCCATAAGAACCCGAAACAAGTGAACCTGCAAGAGGCAAACCATTATAATACAAAGTAACACTCGTAGGAGTATGAACTACAGCAACATGTTGCCATTTATTATTTCTAATGATTGGTAAAGTACTTTCGTAAAAAGGCAGTGTACCTCCACAATTACCACTAGGATTCCATAACCATTGAAGTTTACCATCTCTTAAATGCAAATAATATGAATATTCGCCCCCACTACACCAGAGCTTTGTTACAATACTATGAAGGCCTGCTGTATCACAAGGATTTATCCATGCTTCAATAGTTAAACTTCCTGTCAGGTCAATTGAGGAATTATCAGGTACTTCATAATAATTTGAAGTTCCATTGAATATCATTCCATTTGTTGGAAGTTGAGAGAACAAGGAAAAATTATAACTTATTGCTAATATGAAAAATAGTATTTTTGAAAAAGGACCTATCATTTAAAAACACTTACATTTCCGTATTCATAATTTGTTTTATATCTCTGGTTAGAATATTCAATAATCCAGAAATAGACACCTTCTTTTACATTTTTTCCATTTTGAGCATTACCATCCCACTCTATTTTAGAAGAAGATTCAAAAACAGTTTGACCCCATCTATTCACTACTAAAAATCTTTTGAGATTATAGCAACTATGCTGGATAGGTTCAAATAAATCATTTACTTTATCCCCATTGGGTGAGAAAACATTTGGCATTACAAAATAGCTTTCGCAGGGCTCAATATAAGGAACTGTATCAACCAAAGTATCACAATTAACAACAATACTTATTGTGTCAGACGTAAAACAAAAATCTTGGTAACCATATGCTATATAAGTCCCAGAAGAAGTAATGTTTTTGAAATTTGAAGTTGATCCATCATTCCAGAGATATGAATCATAAGAATTTAGGATATTAAGATTAAAACTAACACTATCACAAATTGTGGTATCGCTACCTAAAAAAAACGAAAAAGGGTATGAAGATCTGTTTGGAGTTGTATTTGGTGTCCAACCTAACCCATTTCCATTATTAGCAGCTCCAGTAGCTACAGCAGAGTTTGTAATAGTTGACCCTGTTACACTCTCCATATTATGATACAATTGCAAACCTGGCTCGTTACCTATCAAACTTGAGTTATACTTTGACAAAATCTGAGCGTTAGTTCTCACTCTATTCCACATTCTTATTTCATCCATTCTTCCATTAAAGAAACCTCCAATCCCACCAGAATTCCATCTATATGAACCTACACGAAGTGGTTGATTTGAATTATTAATTAATCCTCCATATGAACCTGAAACTAATGTACCCGCAAGCGGCATACCATTATAATAAAGGGTTACACTTGTAGGAGTATGAACCACACCAACATGTTGCCATTCATTATTCCTGATAATCGGAAGCGTACTTTCATAAAATGGAAGTGTGCCTCCGCAATTTCCACTTGGATTCCATAACCATTGTAGCTTACCATCTCTTAAATGTAAATAGTATGCATACTCTCCTCCACTGCACCAAAGTTTTGTTACAATACTGTGTAAACCCATTGTATCACAAGGATTTATCCAAGCCTCTATGGTTAAACTTCCAGTTAGATCAATTGAAGAGTTATCAGGTACTTCATAATAATTAGAAGTTCCGTTAAAAATCATTCCGTTTGTAGGAAACTGTGAAAAACCAATACAGCCAAGTAGAATAAAAAAAACAAGTATTCCTTTCATAAATCATAAATATCTTTAAATGTACTAATAATTTTTCAAAAATTCTATCAGAAACCGCTATAAATCAACCAACAAAGAGCTATAATGATTTTAATAAATCTTGATAGGAATTAAATTAAGAACATTTAACTAAGTATTACTTATATAATTATTTTCGCTTCCTTATATTTGTTTTTAAAATCAAAATATCTTTATGAAATTCTCCTTAATTGTTCCTGTTTATAATCGCCCTGATGAAATGGAAGAACTATTAGGAAGTTTAAAAAAACAGGATTTTACAAATTTTGAATTGGTAGTAGTAGAAGATGGTTCATCTATAAAATCAGAGGAAATTTGCAATAAATTCAAATCGGATTTTAGCATTTCATATTTTTATAAGGAAAATGAAGGACCAAGTATTGGAAGAAATTTTGGAGCTCAAAAAGCCAACGGTGAATATCTAATATTTACAGATAGCGATTGTATATTACCTTCTAATTATCTTTCAACAATAGCGGGCGAGTTAACACCAGAAATTCAAGGTTATGGTGGTCCAGATGAATCACATCCTGACTTCAACGACATGCAAAAAGCTATAAGCTACTCGATGACTTCATTTCTTACTACTGGAGGCATAAGAGCACGAAAGAAGAATGAAAAAAACTATGTATTAAGAAGTTTCAACATGACAATACTCAAAGAAGCTTTTCTTAATATGGGAGGATTTCCTACAACTAAACTTCATCCAGGGGAAGACACAATTTTTGGTATAGATTTTTTGAAAGCTGGATACAAAACCAAAATTATTTCAGAAGCTCACGTGTATCATAAGAGAAGAAACTCTATCAAAAGCTTTTACAAACAGATATTTAACTTTGGAAAAGTCAGGTACTTAATTACTAAGTTATACCCTAAAACTTTCAAAATAACTTTTTTATTTCCAACCTGTTTTGTTTTATTTGCTTTATTCTCAGTATTGATTTCTCCATGGACTTTGTTACCTTTATGTGTATTAGGATTATATATACTGGCGATTTTTGTTGACTCTACTATCAGAAACAAATCAATTATAGTGGGTTGGTTATCAGCATATACAACTTTAACTCAATTTATTGGCTATCACATAGGGTTTTCAAGAACTGTTTGGAAAGTTGAAATAAAAAAGGAAGATGAATTTAATTTAGGAATTATTAAAAAACAACTATGAATATTAAAGATAAATTTAAAAATTTCAACCGATTGCACCTTGTTGCTATATTAATAATATTAGTCTTTAATTTAGTCTACTTTTCTCCTCAATTAGAAGGCAAAATAGTTAAGGCTCATGATGCAGTCTCTTCCACTTCATGGAATAAATTACCTGGCGACTACACCAAGAAAACTGGAGAATTATCTCTGTGGAATTCCTCTATGTTCTCAGGTATGCCTTGGTCTCTTCTTGCCAATGGTTATCAATACAATTATGCACGAAAACTGAATGATGTATCACATGGATTTTTTGGTTACCCTGTGGGCTATATGATAAAAGCGGGTTTATTAACTTATTTGGCATTAGTTCTTCTTGGAATGTCGCCTTGGCTTAGTCTTATTCTCTCATTGGCTTTTGCGTATAATGTCAATTATGTTGTTCTTATTGAAGCCGGCCATGCCAACAAACTGGAGGTGTTAGCTGGATTTCCATTATTAATTTCGGGGCTAATTCTATTGTTTAGAAAAAAAGTTACCACCGGTTTTTTGGTTTTAGCATTGACCGTATCAATTTCAGTGCTCAGAAAACACCCCCAAATGTTATATTATCTCTTAATGTTACTCGTGATTTTTGGATTGGTGTATTTGGTTTTTGCTATCATCAACAAGAAGACTGTTCCTTTTTTAAAAGTTAGTTTAATAGCTATACTTGCTTTCGCAATTGGTGCTTTATCCAATTTTAGCCAAATTATCTCTTCAAAAGATTTTTCGGACGATACAATGAGAGGGAAAGCTATTCTCCAGAAAGATGCCAACGACAATGGAACAAACAGCAGTAGTAGTGTAAATGGTCTGAATTGGGAATATGCAATGGGATGGAGTTTTGCTAAAGAAGATGTATTCAGTATATTAATACCAAGAGCTGTTGGAGGATCATCAAAAGAAGAGATTGGTAAAGCCGTTCCCGGAAAACAAGATTTAGCAAATGCACTAAAAAATGACCCCAGATTTCAACCCAAAAAAGATGGGAATTATATTTTCGGAATATATTTTGGTGGAATGGGATCAACCGGAGGACCAGCTTACTTAGGAGCTGGGATAATATTTCTTTTTGTTTTTTCTTTATTCCTTATGGGATGGAAAAATAAATTGGCTTTTGGCTTAACTATTCTATTTCTTCTTATGCTTTCACTAGGTAAGAATCTTGAAATGGTTAATCTATTCTTATTTGAGCACCTTCCATTTTTCAACAAATTTAGAGCTCCAAGTTCCATTATTAACCTCCTCCCAGCCTTCTTAGTAATTGGGATTGGAATTGGAATTAATAAGTTTATTGAAGAAGAAAACAAAGCCAAATATTTAAAACCTCTTTTAATAAGTGGAGGCGTGACAATTGGTGTCTGTGTATTATTTTACATGTATATGTTAAATGGATATGATAAAATTAATGAAGGACAAGAGTTAATTGTTGATGCCAAAAAATCTCTTCTTGGAGCTGATGTTCTACGTTCAATATTTTTGATTGGGTTAACTTGTTTAGTTTTATTTCTGTATACAAAAAACAAACTAAAACCTACATTATTATATTTAGGAATGGGAGTAATAATATTAACAGATTTAGTACTTGTAGGTAAGAGGTACCTTGATTCAGATAGTTTTGTGAGTATGGCAAAATACGAGAGTCAATTCAGACCAAGACCAGTTGATCAACAAATATTCTCTATGGAGAAAAAAGGAAGACCTTACTATCGAGTTCTCGATCAATCAATCAATACATTTAATGATGCTAAAACATCCTATCACCATAATACTATTGGGGGTTACCACGCTGCCAAGCTACAGAGGTATCAGGATTTGATTGATTTTCAAATTGGAAAAGGAAATATGCAGGTTTTAAATATGCTCAATGCAAAATATTTTATTACTCAACAACAACAAGTTCAGATTAATAATCAAGCAAATGGAGTCGCTTGGTTTATTAATAATTTGAATCACGTTAGTTCCTCTGAAGAAGAAATGAAAGGATTAGATACACTTGACACGAAAAACGAAGCTGTCATTTTAGCTGATGAATTTGATTCAAAAGATTATGATCAAGTTGGAGATGGCAATGGAAACATTGAGTTAGTATCTTACTTACCAAATAAGCTTGTTTATACTGCTGATAACACAAGTGATCAATTTGCGGTTTTCTCAGAGGTATGGTATGGGAAAAACAAAAGTTGGAGAGCTTATATTGATGGTAAGGAGGCAAATATCGTTAGAGTAAATTATATCCTTAGAGGACTTGAAATTCCTGCTAATGCACAACAGATAGAATTTGTCTTGAATCCGCCATTAAAGTATTCATGGGTTTCGATTCTATTCTCCTCACTATTATTACTAATGATAATATTGGCTTTTATAGCTCCTAAGAAATTAGTCGATAAACTAAATTTTGTATCGAAAGAAGTCTGATAAAGGAAGTCTTTTTCCCAATGCCGATTTATAAGCGAATTTCCACTTCTTTAGGTCTTTTAAATATTTAAAGAAAAAAACGAAAGTTGAAGGATACCACTTTTTAATTTTTTTCCCTTTGAAATAGGAATTATTTAGCCCTTGATTTTCAAATGAACTGGATGCTTTACCCACATTGGTATAATAAAACCCATATGGCAAACAAGCTTCTTGAGGCATTGGCTTTAAATCACGATCTTCTATCAAATCATACAATTCGTCAAAACTCTTTGGCTTGTAGCACGAATCTTTGAGTAAATAATAATAAGCTTTACCCATTAAAATAGAGGCGTTACCCCAATATGTTGCTTCAATACCGGAGGTAGAGCCAAAAACAATTGTTTTTTCACAGGCATCCATCATACCATAAGTATCAATTGGCGAGTCTGGTTGAATGATAGTTAGATTAGGATAATTCATCTTCCTAATTTCTTCTATCTGGATATTCTTTACTTTCCCTAAATTAGGGTGAACTCTCAAATAAAAATGAAAATCATCATTGCCCTCAAAATGGTTAGCAATTTTAACAATTGCCTCATTTTGAGTCTTGAACATATTGTGTTGCCACTCATGGATTACTTTAAGTTCATCTTCGGATGAGTTTAGGAACAAAACATTACATCTATTAGGATCAAAATTACTTGGCAAATCCCCATATCCTTGTTCTTTAGTAAAAGATCTTTCTATTGTTTCATCTCTATATCTTTTCTTTCTAAACCATTCATGTCCCACTTCCTTTTTATACGCTTCATCCTTTTCTGCTTCCCAGATTTCCCAAGTTACTTTAGTTCGAAATTTAATACTATGAGGAAGACAGTTTTCATAAATCTCATAATTGTTCAATGCTCCGGCCTCAATAACCAAGAAGTCTTGATTGATTAATTTGCAATATTCCAAAATAGGATGAGTCTCTGCAAATCTTCCGTTAAAAATCACTACGTGATCATAATTATTTTCCGAAAGAAGTTTTTTGAAATTTAGGTAAACATTTATTGCTTTGGTAATTTCTAATTCAATAATACCCCCATAACCTTCTGAAGTAATTTTGTAATCTCTATAGTAGGTAATAATTGATGAGGCAACTCCCCTTCCAATATTTACTCCTTCAAAACTAAAATCAACTAACTCATTTAACTCTTTAAAATTGGGAATATTAACATCGAAACTGATTTTTTCTAATGAAATCAAATCGGAGTCTTTAATCCCTCCTTGCTTATAAAGTGTTGTTGAACGACTTTGGCAAGAAGCACAGGCTAATGTGTTGTGCAAGTGATTAAATGAACAATTATTCATTACATTATCACACTGAACAATTTTCAATTCATAGTTTTTTTCAATACAATCAGAAACATATTGAGCGGTTAAACCAATTTGCTTGGAACTTAATCCAGTATTTGTGTACAAAAGCATTTTCATGCTTCAAATATACTTGAATAATCGAAATTAAACGCTATAAATTAAGTTTCAAGTTTTATCTAAAAAATATCTAAACAGTCATTTCAATTTGATTTAATTTATCGTTACTTTTAAAAAGTATAGAATAATCTATCAAACCAAAAAAATGAAAACACTATTTTATCTTGGAATTTACCTGCCCTCCTTGTTGATATATCTTATCACAAAAAAAACCCCAAAATACATGTATATAGCTCAAAGAAGACTATTCATGAGTACCGGAGGGAAATTTAATGATGTAATCTCATCAATTATTTCGAAAATAAGGGGTAAGTATGATATTTCAAATTCAAAAGGAATTTTAGGGGACCTTAGCCAAGAGGATGCAAAAAAAATATCAAATGAGATTGAAGAAAATGGGTTCTACATTTTTGACACAAAAATATCCGATGAATTCATCGAGAAAGTTACGCATTTTTCTTCTGTTACTCCTTCAAAAATAATTGACATTAACAAAAAACATGTGCAAGTCACTACGGATGAATTTATTATTGACCGCGACAATATTTTATCTCCAAAATATTCTTTTGATGGAAGTAGATTGGTAAGTAATGAAACTATTCAGGATTTGGTATTTGATGAGAATTTATTGCACATAGCTCAAGAATATTTGGGAACAAAACCTATTTTTGATTCCATTGCCTTATGGTTTAGTGCACCTTTTAATAACGAAGGAACTTCGGCCGCTGCCCAAGAATTTCATTTTGATATGGATAGAATTAAATTCTTAAAGTTTTTCGTTTATTTATCAGACGTTGGAACCGAGAATGGACCACATTGTTATGTGCCAAAATCACATAAAACTCCTCTTCCAAAAGAATTTAGAAAAGATGGCCGTGTTCCTGATGAACGCATTGAAGAATATTACGGTAAACCGTTAGAAATATGTAAACCTAAAGGCAGCATAATGTTGGTTGACACGAGAGGATTCCATAAAGGTAAACCATTGACATCCGGTGAAAGATTGCTTTTACAGATGGAATATACAAACTCACTATTAGGTCAAAAAACTCCAAGTTTTAAAGCAAAAAAAATTACCAATATTGAAAAGTATAAAAAATACAAACGTACTTTCCAACTTATTAAAATTGATGATTAAATGAGAACAGGAATAATTGATTTAGGCGCTGAATTTCAAGTTGAAAT
>JBMYYT010000067.1:0-10711 GCA_049609665.1 Flavobacteriales bacterium
ATTGGTGTTGGTTTATTTTTTTACAAAAGTTTTAGTAACCAAACCTGAGTTAGACTCTACTCTTATAAAGTAAACTCCGTTTTCAAGATTCGCAACATCCATTGAGAATAATCCAGCATTTCCTGAAAAAGTTTCTTGGAATGAAGAAACTGTTCTTCCTATTGCATCAACTAAAGTGATGTTAAGATTGTCGTTAACATTCTTGCTTGAATTAATTCTTACATTAAGTAAATCTGTAGTTGGATTTGGAAATAAATTAACAGAATATTCATTTGAGATTTCATCAATAGATGACATTGGCTCAGCAAGCATTGTATCAATTTTTAAATAAATAATATCATTGACCGATGCTGGATCATTATCACCAGAAATAGATTGCCCTGGACTAAAATCTCTTTGGTAAGTAATATGAATATCAGAATCAACTAACGTTGCCATAGATGGATATACTGCTTCATAAATTGCGAACTCAAAATCAGGAGTATAATCTTCTGGGTCAGACCATGTCATCCCTCCATCATGCGAATTCATTACATAAATATGTCTGTAGTTTTGAGTACCATCCGAATGTGTCTCTGTAATAGCACAATATGCTAAATAAAGAACGTTATTTGCATCAACTCCACAAGTAGGCATACTTGACAATCCAACTTGGTAAGAAGGAAGAGATCCTCCAGCAGGAGCTACATCAAGGGTTCCATTGCCATCTGCATCAAGAGCACCGGTAATTATTCTTGTTGAATCAGCACCAAAAGCTTCAGTCCAATAAGCCAATCCATTTGTACCAGGAAAATATGAAGTATTGCCATCAGTAGTATCCGCATCTAATACTCTTACAATTCCATAAAAAACGTGCACTTTACCTAAGTTATCGATAACTACTGACCCAGAACCATCACATGATTCAATCGTATCAAAATTAGGGTCAGTGTCAATATCAGAACCTTGATCAATAACATACTTATTAATAGGGAAATCGCTAACAATAGTTTTTGTCCAAGTAGACCCGTTATCAGTCGATTTAAAAACCAACACATCTCCCCAAGAGTTAAAAACGGATACTGCAACTGTATTCCCTCTAGAATCAATTGAGTAAGCATCAGCAGAAACGAAAGTAAAGAACGAAGAATCAAGACCAGGAATAATATAATCTTTTATATCCCATGTTTGTCCTAGATCTTTTGATCTGTAATAGACCAATGCAGTTGCTAATCCTTTATATAATCCTCCCGGATTAGTTAAATCAACAAAAGATGAATGTCTTACAATTCCTAAAGCGTGGATAGTACTATCATTAGCTCCTCCAACTACAGCTCTTGGCCATAATACATCATATCCAGTTGGTGGAATTGTTGTTGTAACTAAGCTTTCAGTCCATGCTCCTGTACCTTTAGTGTTTCTTTTGTTCATAGTTAAAGCACCAGTACCTGAGTGACTAATGATAATCTCATTACCAATTGTTTTACTTCCTGCTATAGCTGGCCATCCGTTTCGAGTTGTTTCTACTTTAGATGTAGGATTAGCTCCCCACGAAGTACCGTTATAATAATTGTAACCCGCTCCTCTATTTGTATAAGGAGTCGCTCCATTGTCCATCGTCCAGGTAGCCGATATAGTTTTGTCAGCTCTATTTAATATTCTTCTTTGACTTGTACCATTAGATTGAAGGTCATATACAGTAGTTCCAATAGTGGTGTATCGAGTAGATCTTGTCATCGGTTGCTGAGCTACAGGGCCTGAAATTATTTCAGATCCGTCTGCAACTGGTTTGACTTTAACAGCAACATCATTCGTAGTCACTTTAATAATGGATGTATTATTTTGAGCTGTTGCTCCTACAACCAAAGAAATTGATAGTAGTGATAGTAGTGTTTTTTTCATGTTTATTTGTTTTATCAAGTTGTTTTTAGAAAATACCCAACTAAGCTAATAAAAATTTATTTAAGAATTATGCATTTATAAAAATATTGTTTTATATTTGAATTTACATAAAACACAAAAAAATATACAAATGGAAAAAATTACTACTTTTAAATTAATACAACAGAAAAGTGAACTGACTTTGAAGTTAAAATCAAACAAAATCTTAAAAAACATTAGTCTTTTGGCTATGCTTTTTTTCTTAGGTTTTAATAGTGCTATCAGTCAGTCGGTTGATTATCCAATTAAAAACAAAGCTATAGCAGTTCCGGATAATGGAGTTTTTATAAAAAAGAGCAATAAATCAGTTACAAGAGATACAAAAGTTAGTAAGTGGGTTTCTTATGATCAAGCTTATGATAGTTATTACGGAACAAGTTCTTCTCTAACTAGAATGTCTAATGGTCCTTTAACTAATGGGCTTAGTGTAAATGTATCATTAGCATCAGGTGTTGATACAGTATTTACATATGGAGCATATTCGCTTATTGATTTGAGAGGTGAATACTATCGATCAATTTTCAATACAGACGGAACTCCTTTTGACAGAACTGATACTTTAACATTGGATTCAGTAGCTTTAGGTTTTGTTTACGAAAAATTTGATAATTCAGTTGTTGATACTGCTGTTGTAAGGATTGCGGTACCAAGTGCAACTTCAACTCCTAATCAAATGCAAAGTGTTTTCAATTATTTAGCACCAAATGATATGGCTTCATCGCAAGCTTGTAGCTGGTTAGGGGTGTTCTTTAATTCTGCTGCAAAAGAAATTGCAAACAAAGTTGCGGAAGTAAAAATACCTTTAACTACGGCATGGATTAAGAATCCAAGCAATTGGAGAGGAACTGACTCAACTTCTTTTTATACGGAAGTATTTGCAGGACAAGATATACTTAATCATGATGGTTATTTAGCTGTTGAGGTTAGTGTTATTCATGGAAGACAATTAAGTTCTTCCGATACCATTGGAATTAACGCAAACTGGTTTGCTCCTATTTATTTAACTGCAGTTAGTGGTGGTAAACCACAATACCTTCAAGCTGACAGAAACTGTGGAGGAGTTCTTTACACTCGCTCATATTGGGGGTCTTCAACAAATACAATTTTTAACTCTCACTGGTTTGGAAATAGTGATAACCAAGCAGGAGATGATCCATTTCAATCTGCATGGGTTTCTTTAAAAATTACTCAGAATAATAAATTAAACGTTGGCCTAGATGAACTAAAAAACAACGCTAAATTATTCCAAAACTACCCTAATCCAACTAACAACATGACTACTGTGAAGTACGAGTTAATGAATGGAGCTAATGTCTCTTTTGAAATGATTGATGTAACGGGTAAAAAAGTAATGTCAATTACTGAAGGAAACAAAAACGCTGGAACGCATACAATTGAAATCAATACGAATGAATTGAATGCTGGAATTTATTTCTATTCAATTCTTGTTGACGGAAATGTTATTACTAAGAAAATGACAATTACGAAATAATTATTTCAAAATAATTTGTATTTTAAAGCCTAAGTCGAAAGACTTAGGCTTTTTTTATTTACTAAAAACCCATTATTATGAAACATTTATTACTTATAACTTTTTTGTTTTCTATTCTATTTGCTACAAGTCAATATATTGAAATACCAGATAATCAACATGTTTGTAAAGAAGCTCCTAATCATCATTCGGTAAGAGGAACCTCATCTCATTATAATACAAATAGATCAACGATAGCGCAATGGATAAATTTTATTGATGCCACCGCAAGTTATTATTCATCCACACCAGACTATGATTATTATTATTTATTTCCAGACACAACAGTTTTTGCGCAGTACTCTACTTCATTAGGCATTCCTTTTATTCATTCTTTTGGGATGACTTATGATTTAAGTTCTGAAGTTATAAATTCTCAAGTAGGTAGTTTATTAGATGAATTTGATATCTCTCAAAATGCTTTTATTGATACTATTGCTACATACGGAAGATATATAAAAGGTTCTGCTGGGCATACGGACACTTTGATTTTTAGGGTGGTGCCAAGAGGAAGCTCAAACTTAAATAGAGTAGGGTATTTTACAAATCAATTGACTAAGTATCCTTCAAGTAATGATACCGCAAGGTATAGAAGATTGTATTGGGATTCCATTTCGAGAAAGCCTTTCGGAGTAATAGCCGAGTATAAAGTTCCTTTATTATTAAGCGATACAATTGCAAACGGATTGATTTACCCTAAAGCAATAGCTGGAGGATTAGCAGTACCCTCAATTTTTGCTGTAACAATTGATTTTAAGCCAGGTGGAAGTTACATGTCAGGAGATACAATGGGTGAAAGAATTGGGTCCTATACTCAGGTTGTTGCGGAGCACAATGGAAATGATACCTATCATAACTATATTCCTGGCGATTATACAGGTTCTGGTAAAGTGCATAGATCCGTAAGATATAATTATAGTACAACTGGATGGAACGGGAGATATATCCCTTTTCTTGCTTATGGTTCTTCAGAATTCGAAGCTATAGATATTGATTTGTTCATTAGACAAACTAATTCTATTGGAATAGATGAATTCGAATCAGGAGTAAAATTATTCCAAAACTACCCAAATCCAAGCAATGGGTTAACAAGAATAAAATATGAATTAGCTAATTCAGCAGAAGTATCTTTTGAAATAATTGATGTGACAGGTAAAAAAGTGATGTCAATTATTGAAGGAAATAGAAACTCAGGGATCAATACTATCGATGTTAATACGAGTGAATTGAAAGCAGGAATTTACTTTTATTCAATTGTTATTGATGGAAATGCTATTACCAAAAAAATGATTGTTACGAAATAATTATAATTTCAAGTTAAACCAAAAAAGCATCATTTACATTGAGTAAATGATGCTTTTTGTGTTAGTGGGCAATGAGGGATTCGAACCCCCGACCCCCTCGGTGTAAACGAGGTGCTCTGAACCAACTGAGCTAATTGCCCTTAAATTGGGATTGCAAATATATAGATATTTTTATATTGTTAACAAACATCTGCGATAAAAAAAGATATTTTTATTTAAATTAAAAGAGTAAATATGGCTGTATGTCAATAATAGTATGGAATTGAAGCTGTTCAAATTATTTTTTATTCTGCCGAATAATAGTTCATTTATCAATGGATAATACTATCTTTGTGAAAATTGATGAAAACATGTCCAATAAAACGATAAAATCTGCACTAATTTCGGTATTCAGTAAGGATGGATTAGCACCTATAGTTGAGAAACTTAATGAATTGGGTGTTACTCTATATTCTACAGGAGGAACTCAGAGTTTTATTGAAAAAATGGGAGTAGATGTAGTTCCTGTGGAGCAATTAACATCATACCCCTCTATTTTGGGAGGTAGAGTAAAAACCCTTCATCCAAAAATATTTGGAGGTATACTTTCAAGAAGAGATAACGAGTCAGATTTATTGGAAATTGACGAATACGAAATTCCTCAGTTGGATTTGGTCATAGTTGATTTATATCCTTTTGAAGATACAGTTAAATCTGGAGCTGGTGAACAAGATATTATTGAAAAAATTGATATTGGCGGTATTTCTTTGATTAGAGCAGCAGCAAAAAATTTTAAAGATGTAACTATTATTTCTTCAATGAAACAATATGACTCTTTTTTGAATATGCTTAATGAAAATAATGGTGAGATTAGCCTTGACCAGAGAAAGTCGTTTGCCAAGGATTCATTCAATGTCTCTTCTCATTATGACAGCCATATTTTTAATTACTTTGATAGCAATGAACAATCGGCTTTCAAGCAAAGTTTTGAAAACGGCAAAACATTAAGATACGGAGAGAACCCTCATCAAAAAGGAACTTTTTACGGAGATTTGAACTCTTTCTTTGACAAGCTTCATGGTAAGGAATTATCTTACAACAATTTGTTGGATGTTGATGCAGCAGTTAACTTAATGTTAGAATTCAAAGAAGCGAATCCAACGTTTGCTATATTAAAACATAATAATGCATGTGGTGTAGCAACCAGAGAAACTATATCTAAAGCATATACTGATGCTTTAGCTGGAGATCCAGTTTCTGCATTTGGAGGAATTTTGATTTCGAATACTCAGATTGATAAAGAAACAGCCGAGAAAATTCACACGTTGTTTTGCGAAGTTGTGATAGCTCCCTCTTATTCGGATGAAGCTTTGGAGATTTTAAAAGGAAAAAAGAATAGAATTATCTTAATTCAAAAACAATTTGAGGTTCCAAGTTCACAGTTTAGGACTATCTTGAATGGAGTATTGGTTCAAGATAAAGATTCAATATCGGACAATAAAAAAGATTTTAAAACAGTTACAAACACAAGTCCATCAGAGGTACAAATTGATGACTTGGAGTTTGCAAGTAAAATTTGCAAAAACACAAAGTCAAACACAATTGTTTTAGCAAAAAATGGTCAGTTGCTTGCAAGTGGAACAGGACAAACTTCCAGAGTTGACGCTTTGAATCAAGCGATTCATAAAGCTAAATCTTTTGGTTTTGATTTAAAAGGAGCTGTAATGGCTTCCGATGCCTTTTTCCCTTTTCCGGATTGCGTGGAGATTGCAGGAAATGAAGGCATCAACGCAGTGGTTCAGCCAGGAGGTTCAATTAAAGATGAATTATCCATAAATTACTGTAATGAGAATACAATATCAATGGTATTTACGGGTACCAGACACTTTAAACATTAAAAAAGAAAATGGGTTTATTTAATTTTTTCCAACAAGAGATAGCAATCGATTTAGGCACGGCTAACACAATTATTATTCAAAACGATACGATTGTTGTTGACGAACCTTCAATTGTTGCCATTGATATTGTGACCAAAGATATTATTGGCATTGGGAAAAGAGCGCAATTGATGCACGGGAAAACCCATGAAAACATCAAGACTATTAGGCCTCTTAAGGATGGAGTGATTGCTGATTATAAAGCAACAGAAGAGATGATAAAGGGCATGATAAAAATGACTCAAGAGAAGAAAAGTATTTTTTCTTCTCTATCAAAAATAAGAATGATGATTTGTATCCCATCTGGGATTACGGAAGTTGAAAAGAGAGCTGTAAGTGATTCTGCTCAGCACGCTGGTGCGAGAGAAGTATATTTGATTCATGAGCCAATGGCTGCCGCAATTGGAATTGGAATTGACGTTCAGGAACCAATGGGTAATATGATTATTGATATAGGCGGAGGAACTTCTGAGATTGCGGTCATCGCTTTGGGCGGTATCGTATGTGATAAATCAATTAGAGTAGCTGGAGATGATTTTACGGCTGATATTGAGGAGTATATGAGGAGACAACACAATATCTTGATTGGGGAGAGAACTGCCGAAATGATTAAAATTGAGGTTGGTGCAGCTACAACGGAATTAGATGAACCGCCTGCAGATTATGCTGTAAGAGGAAGAGATTTAATGACTGGGATTCCAAAGGAAATTACAATTTCTTACAAGGAAATTGCGCAATGTTTGGATAAATCAATCACGAAAATAGAAGAAGCTATATTATCTGCTTTGGAAATGACGCCACCTGAGCTGTCTGCGGACATTTACAAAACGGGGATTTATTTAGCTGGAGGAGGATCTCTGTTAAGAGGATTAGACAAAAGATTTTCGCTAAGAACACAACTTCCTATTCATATTGCTGATGAACCTCTGAGATCTGTGGTAAGAGGAACGGGAATTGCACTTAACAATATCGAAAAATTCCAGTTTTTAATGAAAGGAATATAATATTTAATAGATAAGTTTATTTCAAAAATACCTATGAAAAATTTACTTTTATTTTTCAATAACATTAAATTTTTTCTATTCTTTTTATTGTTACAGCTTATTGCATTTGTAGTTATTCGTTCAAATTCGAGCTATCAACAAGCTTCTATTCTAAATTCAAGTTCAAGAATTTCTGGGTGGATGTATGAACAAAAAAAAGCCGTTGCTGATTATTTTAGTTTAAAACAAGAAAATAATGCTTTAGCCTCTCAAAACGCGAAGTTAAAACAAGAATCTATTAATAATTATACAATTATTTCAAATGATGAAATTGAAATAAATGACGAAAAATATAAACGACAGTATCTCTTTCAGCCAAGTGTTGTAGTCCATAATTCTATTAAGTCCAGAGAGAATATTCTTACTGTTGGAGCAGGAAAAAACAAAGGGCTTAAACCTGAAATGGGAGTAATTAATTCCAAAGGAGTTGTAGGGTTTTCCAGAAATGTTTCTCGACATTATTCTACCGTAATGAGTATGATGAATAAGAATTTCAGAATACCTGTAAAGCCATTAAAAGACAGTTGTGTCGGAATTTTATCTTGGTTGGACGGTGATAAAATTAATGAAATAAGCGTGAAAGGAATTCCAACTTATTTTAAAATAAAAAAGGGAGATACAATAGTAACACAAGGAGGTTCGGGTATGTTTCCTGAAGGTGAAATTGTGGGTTTTGTTACAAAAATTTTCAATGTTGCCGGAAGTAACAATATGATTTTAAAGCTGAAAACCTCTGTAGATTTTTACTCACTCAATCACATATTTGTAATTAAGAATATTTATAAAGAAGAATTAGATTCTTTGGAACAAAACCTGGGCCAATGAGAATGATTTTTCTTAACATAGGTAGATTTTTATTACTTGTTTTACTTCAAGTTTTTGTAATAAATCAGATGGATTTAGGTTTTTTAAACTCCTATATTTCAATTGCAATTTATATTTCATTTATCCTGTCATTTCCTGTCAAAGCATCAAATTATCTGTTGTTGTTAATTTCTTTCCTGTTGGGTTTGACCATTGACTTGTTTATGGATACGGGCGGTATTCATGCATCTGCTTGCCTTACCATGGCATTTTTAAGACCATACCTTTTAAGAAGATTGCAAACTGAAAGTCCTATGGACGAAACCACAGAGCTAACGGTTTATACTGAGGATTTACAAAAATATGTAACGTATTGTTTAATTTTAGTTTTCTGTTTTTTCTTTTGGTTGTTTCTTCTTGAGGAATTTAGTTTTTCTAAAATCCCTTTGATTATTTTAAAAACACTTATAAGCAGTGTTTTAAGTACAATTTTAATTATTTTGGGACAATATTTATTGTTCCGTAAACCCAAATCTTAAGTCGTTATGATAGATATAAAATTACTTGCTGAAATATGTGAAACTGCTGGAGCTCCGGGATTCGAAGATCGAGTGAGAAAATTAGTGCTGAGAGAAATAGAATCTCTTGTGGATGATTTTTCTATTGATAACTTGGGGAATGTAACTGCCATAAAAAAAGGAAAGGACAGTTCTAAAAAAGTGATGTTGGGAGCTCACATGGATGAGATAGGATTCATTGTGACTCATATTGATGACAATGGATTTGTTAGGTTTCATACACTTGGCGGATTCGACCCGAAAACTTTAACTGCACAAAGAGTAATCGTTCATGGGAAAAAAGATTTGATGGGAGTAATGGGCTCTAAACCCATACATGTAATGACTCCAGAAGAAAGAAACAAAGTCCCAAAAACAATTGATTATTTTATTGATATGGGAATGAATAAGGAGGAAGTTGAGAAATATGTGGAAGTAGGAAATCCAATAACAAGAGAAAGAAAATTGATAGAAATGGGCGATTGTGTGAATTGTAAATCTATTGACAATCGTGTTTCAGTATTTATATTAATAGAAGTCTTGAAGCAATTAAAATCGGTGCCTTACGATGTATATGCAGTATTCACAGTGCAAGAAGAAGTAGGATTAAGAGGAGCCAATGTTTCGGCTTTGAATATTAATCCTGATTTTGGTTTTGGTATTGACACGACTATTGCTTTTGATGTTCCCGGAGCGGCTGCTCACGAAAAAGTAACTGAGCTTGGAAAAGGAACAGCTATAAAAATAATGGATTCAAGATCAATTTGTGATCACAGGATGGTGGCTTTTATGAAGAAAACTGCTAATAAGCATAATATAACTTGGCAGCCAGAAATATTAACTGCTGGAGGAACAGATACTGCTGGAATTCAACAGATGACTCCCGGAGGTTCAATAGCTGGAGCAGTTTCTATTCCTACTCGTCACATTCATCAATCAATTGAAATGGCGAATAAAAGCGACATTAAAGGAAGTATTGATATTTTGGTGGCTTGCTTATCCGAGATGGATCAGCATGAGTGGAGTTTTTAAGATTTTTTTAGAGTAAAGAAAATAGAATAAAGAGAAAAGAGGAAACTCAAATCAATGCGGTCATTCTGAACTTGATTCAGAATCTGTTGGCGGTTTATTTACTAATCTAATTAATAGCTCTTTTATGTTATTCGTCAAATAACACACCTCTTTAATTCTCCTCTCAAGAGGAGAGATTCTTTGTGAAATATTCTTAGTTAGACTTCGACTCCGCTCAGTCTTACAATCAATCAAAACTCTTGGTTGCTAACTGCTGAAAAAATTTGATTTAAGTTTTTTGCAATTGTACTTTGCGATTGTGACGATATTACTTTTAATGGGTCTTCCCAATCGAAATCTTTTATTATATAAATTTTAAAGCAACCAATATTTGTTTCAAAGTCTCCATACCAACCAAGATCAACAATTAAATTTATATCATCAAAAATAATTTGCAATAAATCTTCTTGTAAATTGTATAGACTATCATCTTCATTATAATTAATACTTGGGTCATAAGTTGTAAATACATTTTTCACAACTTTGCATTTTTCAGGAATATCAATATTCTCTAAATTATAATTCGAATTCATTGGCAAACTTTCAAACCTCAGTCAAAGTTTTA
>JBMYYT010000068.1:0-10594 GCA_049609665.1 Flavobacteriales bacterium
ATTTAGATAGTTTCTCGAATATTTCCTTACTTGATTTCTCTATTTTCATACGATGAGAGCCTATTCCACCCATTATTAATCGGGATTTAAAACCGAATGGTTTACCAACCAATTGATTAATTTCTTTTGTAACTCTTACGGGTCTTGTCGAATAATCTACTATCATAAAATGAAATTAGTTTAAAAAAATATTGAATGCTTAATTCAGAATCAACAAATTCTGTAATTTTTGTTTTTTCGTATCTTTAATTTATGAAAAATTCAATCTATCTCATTTTCGCTTTACTTCTTTCCTTTTTTGCAGGCTACTTTTTTAATGCTTTAATTCATTCCTCAAAACCACAATCTGTGGATAAGAAGGCAAAAACAGAGGGCATAATTGATTCAAACTACAAAGTATCTGGAATTGCAGGAGTATTTATTCAAAGTTATGCTCCAAGTAAACTCAACAAATGGTACCAAGATAATTTAGGACTTACGAAAGGTCCTTTCGGAACTCGTTATGAATGGCAAGAAGTTTATGGAGATTCAACTCGAATGGGATCTATGCAATGGAGCGCAATAAGTGACAAGGGGGATTTCTTTTTTCCTTCCACAAAAAAGTTTATGATTAACTATAGAGTTGAGAATTTAGAAGAATTAGTTTCAAATTTACAAAGAGATAGTATTCCTCTGCTCGATTCAATTGTAACTTACCCTTATGGGAAATTTGTTCATCTATTAGATATAGAAGGAAACAAAATAGAACTTTACGAACCTAATTATGAATTTAAACTCCCTAATTAATGTCAGATTTAAAAACAAAACAAAACGAAAATAATGTTCTTGATTACCTTAATTCTATTGAGATAGAACAAAGAAAATCAGATTGTTTTAAATTGCTTGAACTCTTTGAGGAAACTTCTGGCGAAAAAGCAAAAATGTGGGGAAAAGACATTGTAGGTTTTGGAAGTTATCATTACAAAGGAAAAAGTGGTCGTGAGGGCGAATGGTTTCCATTAGGGTTTTCTTCCCGAAAAGCTAATTTAACTATTTATATGCCTTTTGGATTTAAAACCATGGAAAAGGAATTGGAGAAATTAGGGAAGAACAAAACAAGTGTTGGGTGCTTGTATATTAAGTCATTGGAGGTAATAGACACAAACATTTTAAAGCAAATGGCTACTAAAGCTTATGAAAACATGGTGAATCATAAAAATTCTTAAAAAGAGTAACCAAAGTACTATTTATATCATTTATCGGTTATTAAGATTCAAGTTCATTACCTTTGGAGTAGTGAACAATTTCGAGATGAGTCAAACCTAATAATATGATTCTAAACCCAGCAAAAAGAAGACGAAAAGCTTTTGCTTTAGCTTTCAAAATTATAAGTAGCTACTTAATCCTAAGAGCTACCAAAAAATTAAGATCCGATAAATTTTACAACACAAAAATCTCTAAACTTCATGAAAAAAATGCGGTTAGGGTAAAAACTACCATTCTCGAATTGAATGGATTGTTTATTAAAGTAGGTCAACTTCTCTCGAATCTCTCAGCTGTTTTACCTAAATCATATGCAACTATCTTAGAATCATTACAAGACAGTACACCTCACTCCCAATTTGATATAATTCAAAAAAGCATAGAAAATCAATTAGAAGATTCAGTTGATAATTTATTTCAAGAAATTGAACACACTCCAATTGCATCAGCTTCTATTGGACAAGTGCACAAAGCAACCCTCAAAACTGGCGAGCAAGTAGTCGTTAAAATTCAACATCCATACATCAAAGACTTAGCAATCATTGATCTTGATATCATCGAGAAAATTCATAAAAAAATAACTCGTTTTTTTGAAATTAAGGGATTAGACCATGCTTTTGAGCAAGTTAAACAAATGATCTATGAGGAATTGGATTACAATAAAGAAGCTCAATCAATGTTCACTATTAAGGAAAATTGTAAGGAAATTGACGAAGTATTAATTCCCAAAGTCTTCAGTGAATATTGTTCTTCGCAAATATTGGTTTCTGAGTTTGTAGACGGAGTTAAAATCACAAATATTAAACAACTTGATGAATGGGAAGTTGATCGCAATCAACTGATGGAAAAGCTTGTTTATTCCTATTGTGAAATGATTTTGAATCATGGAATATATCATGCCGATCCTCATCCCGGGAATTTAATGGTTAACAAAGAAGGGAAACTTGTTTTTATTGATTTTGGAGCTGTAGGTGAGTTAAAAGAAGAAATGAGAGTTGGAATCCCTGCTTTTCTCCAAGCAATTATTTCAGAAGATGACGAGAAGGTAATGAAAAGTCTTCAAGAGATGGGTTTTGTTGGAAAAGGGAAAGAAAAGGATAAAGCCACAAAAAAAATAATCGAAGCCCTTACGGAATTTTTACAAGATGCTATCTCATTGGAGAGCATAAACTTTGATACTATTCAGCAATCCAGCATGTATAAACTACAAAAAGAATTGAGCATCAAAGAGCTAACCTCAAGTCTTGATGTTCCGAAAGATTGGATATTACTGGAAAGAACATTACTGTTATTGTATGGAATTTCCACTAATATTGCTCCTGACTACAGTGCAATGGATACCATAAAACCTTATCTCAAAAAGTTAGTATTAAAAGACGGAGGACTTCAAAAAATTATAATTGATACAATAAAACAACAGGCTACCACTCTATTTTCGCTTCCAAAAAAGATTGATGCTTATTTATCAAAAGCTAATAAAGGAGAGTTGGAATTTGAACTTAAAGGATTTGAAAATCATTCTAAAAGGTTAATAGCGGTTAATCAACAGCTTGTTTATGCAATTGTTGCAATAGTATCACTATGTGGTGGCTTAATCTCAAACCTCTACAACAAAGAAAATTACGAGACACTTTTTATCACTCTTTCCATTTCGTTTGGAGTTCTTTTTCTTTATTCTAAATGGAAAAATAGAAAATAGAATTAACTAAACGCAGGACAATCTGTAGAGTTTCTTTTTGAACCTTTTCTTCTCTTTCTTTTTTTAGAACCCGATTTTCTTGACTTTTTATCTTTGCATTGAGGGCTTTTGTAAAAAGTATGTTTCAAACTGAAATAAATGTCAGCGGATAACAATTCGTTGTGGTTAAAGAAAATTGGCAGCACATTATCGGACCCAATAGTAAAATTGGCTATTCTCAATGCAAATCCCATTTGAGGATTTACATAATTCTGTAAAGTAAATGGTAATCCTACTCCAAAATATTTAGTTTCAAACCTTGCAGATAATGCCAATAAATTTGCTCTTTCTACTCCGTAAGTATTCGGTAAAGGAATTTTTTGCACTACTGTTCCGTTAAAATAAACATAATCATTCAAGTTGTAATCGAACTGAACCGAAGCTGCAGCAGGCAACCAAGCTCTGAAACTTGTGCCTTGTTGATTAGACTGAGACTCAGCATTCAAATCATCAAAAGAATCAACATCATCTATATCTGTATTCTCATCAAAGTTTCCGAAATACGCATTATTATTAAAATTAATAAAGCCTATATCCAACAAGGAAGCCCCAATTTTGTATCTATAATCAACAGATTTACAATTACTTGATCTTGAATGCGGAACATATCCATTTACATTTTCTTTCATCTTCTTGTAAGTCACACCAATATTAGTTCCCCATCCTCGTCCTGCATCTGTTCCCGGTTCTGCATAAGAATACTTTCCATTGGTACTCAGCAAAGTTGAATTTTCAAGATCTGGAACACGAACTAAAGCATCATCAACCAAGAAAGCTGCGTTCTGGAAACCGAATAATCGTTTTATCGTGATTGCTCCAGTCAACATGTTATCGCCCGATGCAACTAATATTTTTCCATAAGTAAATCCTATTTCTCCCCATACCATTGACTTTAATCGAGCATTATTTATATCATAAGTCCCTGTATCCGAATAAGATATTCCACCATCACTTGCCATTTTTGCAAGTACTCCTGGCATTTTATTTACATTAACTACTCCCCTAACTCCACTAAACAGTGAAACAGAGTGTTGTCCAATTCCTAAACTAAAAGCTGGACCTTTAATGTCAAAATCAGCAATGGCATTAATCGTATTCAAATCAGTTTTGAAAATCGGATCATTTTCCAAAGAACTAAAATTCAACCATTTTGTGTTTGGAAAATAAGCTAAATTATTTCGTCCAAAAGCGCTTGCTCCTACAAAGTTTATATCCAACCAAGGTTTTGCATCTACAATATTAGAAGGATTAATAAACTGCCCGTTTACAGGATTAAAATTATCATTGATTGCTCCTTGGTTCTCCTGCGAGAAGTTAGAGTGAGCAATAACGCATAGCAGAAGCGTGGAGGTTAAAATTTTCATAGGATTCAAATTTACGAAAGCTGATTACCCGATATTCTCGAATAATTAATGAGCTTTATGTGTTAAGTAAATTTGATTTCAAATGAATTTAGTTTTTGTGGTCTTATCTATTTAACGTGATATTTCACAAAAAGTTTCTTTTTTGTGAAATAAAAAACCTATTTATAAAAAAAGGCTCTGATTATCAGAGCCTTTAAATTCAAATATACTTGTCAGTTCGAGTGATTTCAATGAGTGATAACGCATTGAAATTGTATCGAGAACGACTATTATTTATTCTTCCGAATCATCAACTGCTTCTCCAGTTTCGCCTTCCACAGGAGTTCCTGATAAATCAATCACTTCATCCGAAGCTTCATCATCATCTTCTCCACCGCCAGCAATTTTAGCAACAGCTGCAATTTTATCATTTCCTTTTAAGTTAATCAATCGAACTCCTTGTGTAGCTCTTCCCATTACTCTCAATCCAGAAACTTTTAATCGTATTGCAATACCCGATTTATTGATAATCATTAAATCATCTTCATCCACTACATTCTTTATTGAAATCAATTGACCAGTCTTATCACTGATATTAATGGTTTTAACTCCTTTTCCACCTCTTTTTGTAATTCTATAATCAGAAATAACAGAACGTTTTCCGTATCCATTTTCCGAAACTACCATAATATTAGCTGTTTCGTCTTCTACGCAAATCATTCCTACTACTTCGTCATTTTTCTCATCAGCCAATCTAATTCCTCTTACTCCTGAAGCTGTTCTACCCATCGAACGAACATCTTGCTCATTAAATCGAATTGATTTACCTGATCTAAGTGCCATCATTATTTCGTTAGAACCATTTGTGATTTTGGCTTCTAATAATTGATCTCCTTCACGGATAGATATTGCATTAATTCCATTCGTTCTTGGACGTGAATAAGATTCTAAAGAAGTCTTTTTAATCACTCCTTTCTTAGTACACATGATGATGAAGTTATTTTTTATATAATTTTCATCTTTAAGGTCTTGCGTATTAATATACGCCATTACCTTGTCATCTTGTTCAATATTAATAAGATTCTGAATTGCTCTTCCTTTAGATTGTTTTCCACCTTCAGGAATCTCAAATACTCTCATCCAGAAACATTTCCCTTTCTCCGTAAAGATTAACAAGTAGTTGTGGTTTGTAGCTACAAATAATTCTTGAATAAAATCTTTATCCCTTGTTTTAGTTCCTTTTGAACCAACTCCTCCTCTGTTTTGAACTCTGTATTCAGATAGTTCAGTTCGTTTGATATAACCAGCATGCGATATAGTAACAACCACTTCTTTATCTGGAATCAAATCTTCAATTCTCATTTCGTTAGCAGAATACTCAATTACAGATCTTCTGTCATCTCCATATTTCTCTCTGATGTAATTTAGCTCTTCCTTAATAATTGACATTCTTCTATCTTCGTTGTCAAGAATATCTTTTAAGTCAGCAATAGTTTTCATTAACTCATCGTACTCACCTCTCAATTTATCTTGCTCAAGACCAGTAAGTTGCCTTAATCTCATTTCAACAATCGCTCGAGATTGAATATCCGTTAATTTGAAAGTTTTAATTAATTTCTCTCTCGCTTCATCTGGACTTTTTGAACCTCTTATTAATTTGATTACTTCATCAATATTATCAGAAGCTATAATTAACCCTTCAAGAATATGAGCTCTTTCTTCTGCTTTTCGAAGTTCAAATTTTGTTCTTCTTACAATTACTTCGTGTCTGTGTTCTACGAAATAATGAATAAGTTGTTTTAAGTTTAAAAGTTGAGGCCTTCCGTCAACTAAACAAATGTTATTGACTGAAAATGAAGTTTGTAGAGCTGTATACTTAAATAGCTTATTCAACACAACATTAGGAATCGCATCACGCTTAATTTCATAAACGATTCTCATTCCGTTTCTATCCGATTCATCTCTGATGTCAGATATTCCTGTGATTTTTTCATCATTAACAAGATCAGCTGTCTTCTTAATCATGTCTCCTTTATTCACTTGATAAGGAATTTCGGTAACAATAATTGCTTCACGTCCTTCTCTTATTTCTTCGAAGTTCGCTTTTGCTCGCATCACAATTCTTCCTCTCCCAGTCTCAAAAGCTTGTTTTACTCCTTCGTATCCATAAATAATTCCACCTGTTGGAAAATCAGGTGCTTTAACATGCTCCATCAATTCTGAAATTTCAATATCTCTGTTGTCAATGTAAGCTATTGTTGCATCAATAGTTTCTGTTAAATTGTGTGGCGCCATGTTAGTTGCCATACCCACTGCAATTCCACTTCCTCCATTTACTAATAAACCAGGAATTTTTGTTGGCAACACTGTTGGTTCCATCAAAGAATCATCAAAGTTTGGCGAGAAATCAACAGTTTCTTTGTCAATATCACCCAACATTTCTTCGGCAATTTTTCTTAATCTTGCTTCGGTATACCTCATTGCTGCTGGGTTATCCCCATCAATGGACCCAAAGTTTCCTTGTCCATCAACCAATGGATATCTCAAAGACCAGTCTTGTGCCATACGCACCATCGCATCATAAACCGAAGTATCTCCGTGTGGATGGTACTTTCCCAAAACTTCCCCTACAATTCTTGCAGATTTTTTATGCGCTTTACTTGCAGTCACTCCCAAATCAAGCATTCCATACAACACTCTTCTGTGAACAGGTTTTAACCCATCTCTTACATCTGGTAATGCCCTTGAAACGATAACAGACATTGAATAATCAATGTATGCTGACTTCATTTCGTCATCAATATTTATCTGTATTACTTTACCTCCAGCCATATAAACTTGAAATTATATTATTTTAACTTTAAATTAGTTCTTAAATAGCTCAAAATCGCGTTTAAAAACAGCTTTTTTTGAACCTATCGAAAGTACGATTTTATCCCCTTTTTACGCCTATCAAAAACCTGTTAATTACTAACAAAAATATGTTGATAATGGAATTGGAATATTATTTGCATTAAAGATTAAAAAACTACTTTTATTATGAATGAGTTTATCTCATAAAAACAACTATTATGGAAGCGAATTTTTCACCGAGAGTCAATGATGTAATTTCTTTTTCAAGAGAAGAAGCATTAAGACTTGGTCACGATTATATAGGAGCAGAACATCTGTTATTAGGATTAATAAGAGAAGGTCAAGGCTCTGCTATCAAAACGATACTGGAACTTGGAGTCGATCTTTCAACGCTTAGAGCTGAGATAGAAAAAATAGCGAAGCCAACTTCAGTCATGTCTGTTTCACTTGGCAATATTCCCTTGTTAAAACAAGCTGAAAAGATTTTAAAAATGATGTACTTAGAATCGAAAGTCATGAAGGACGAAAAGATAGGTACAGAACATTTATTACTGTCAATTTTGAAAAACAATGACAATATTGCAGCAAAAGTGTTGGAAAATCAAGATATCGATTACGAAACAGTGAAACAAAATTTAATTGGAAGCGATGACTTTGATTCTGTGGATGACATAGAAGCCAGTTTTCCAGAATCTGGAGACGAAAACTCTGACGAAGGAGAAGATTTTTCTGGAAGAGGTCCTTCTGGAAGAAAAACTGGAGGTTCGTCTTCTAAATCTAAAACTCCTGTATTAGATAATTTCGGTAGAGATTTAACCAAGTTTGCTGAAGAAGGAAAATTAGATCCAGTTGTTGGAAGGCAAGACGAAATAGAAAGAGTTTCTCAAATATTAAGTAGAAGAAAAAAGAACAACCCAATTCTTATCGGAGAACCGGGTGTGGGTAAATCAGCTATTGCAGAAGGACTGGCATTAAGAATTGTTCAGAGAAAAGTGTCAAGAGTTTTATTTAACAAAAGAATTGTCTCTTTAGACCTAACCTCATTGGTTGCTGGAACAAAATACCGTGGGCAGTTTGAAGAAAGAATGAAAGCATTGATGAATGAATTGGAGAAATCTCCAGATGTAATTTTGTTTATTGATGAAATTCATACCATAATAGGTGCTGGTGGAGCTTCTGGTTCTATGGATGCGTCCAATATGTTCAAACCCGCATTGGCAAGAGGAGAAATACAAGTAATTGGAGCAACAACTCTTGATGAATACAGGCAATACATTGAAAAAGATGGAGCGCTGGAAAGGAGATTTCAAAAAGTTTTAGTTGAACCAACTTCAATCGAACAAACTATTGAAATCTTAAATAACATCAAAAACAGATACGAAGATCACCATTTGGTGTCTTACACACCTGATGCGATTGAAGCTTGTGTTAAGCTTACTGCAAGATACATGACAGATAGATTTCTTCCAGACAAGGCGATTGATGCTATGGACGAAGTAGGTTCAAGAGTTCATATTACCAATATCAATGTACCACAAGCCATCATTGATGTAGAAAAAGCGATTGAAGATATTAAAGAAAAGAAATCTTCGGTAGTGAAACGTCAAAAGTATGAAGAGGCTGCTCAGTTGAGAGATGAAGAAAGACAGCTGCAAGAAAAATTGGAAGTTGAAAAGAGAAAGTGGGAAGAAGAAACTGAAAATGACAGAGAAACCGTAACCGAAGAAAATGTTGCTGAAGTTGTTTCAATGATGACAGGTATTCCTGTTCAACGAGTTGCAGAGAAGGAAACTGGAAGGTTAAGAGAAATGGCTCAAAACTTGAAAGGCACTGTTATCGGTCAAGATGAGGCGATTAAAAAGATTGTAAAAGCGATTCAGAGAAACCGTGCTGGACTTAAAGACCCAAATAAACCAATTGGTTCATTTATATTTTTAGGACCAACAGGAGTTGGAAAAACTCAATTAGCAAAAGAATTGGCTAAATACCTTTTCGATACCGAAGAATCTTTGATAAGAATTGACATGAGTGAATACATGGAAAAATTCTCTGTTTCAAGATTGGTGGGAGCTCCTCCGGGATACGTAGGATACGAAGAAGGTGGTCAACTTACCGAAAAAGTAAGAAGAAAGCCCTACTCTATTATTTTGTTGGATGAGATTGAAAAAGCGCATCCAGATGTATTCAACTTGCTTTTACAAGCGCTGGATGATGGAATGATGACGGATTCTCTAGGTCGTAAAATCGACTTTAAGAACACCATCGTTATTATGACTTCGAACATTGGTTCTCGTCAACTTCAAGATTTCGGACAAGGAGTTGGTTTTGCTACAAGCGCAAAAACATCTGCTTCTGATGAGCATGCAAGAGGTGTAATTGAGAAAGCGTTGAAGAAAGCTTTTGCACCAGAATTCTTGAACAGAATTGATGATGTTGTTCTATTCAATCAATTGAAGAAAGAAGATATTCATAAAATCATTGATATCGAATTGGCAAAACTTTACAAACGTATTGATGAACTTGGATTCAACATTGAGTTAACTAAGAAAGCAAAGGATTATGTGGCTGACAAAGGATACGATGCAAAATATGGAGCAAGACCTTTAAAACGAGCTATCCAAAAATACCTGGAAGATCCTTTGGCCGAACAAATCATTCAGCACGAAATTGGTGAAGGAGACAAACTGGTAGTGGATTATGATGCTAAAAAAGAAGAAATTGTAATCAAACCCAAAAAAGGGAGAAAGAAAAAGACTACTGAAGAATAATTATTTTAATTCACTAACTTTAAAGCCTATACAGAATTAACTGTACAGGCTTTTTTAATGCAACAAAACACAATGAAATTAAACTTATCAATCCTTCTGATTCTTATTGCAATATTAACAAACGCACAAGATGTTCAGGAGATATATCTTAAAACAAAGTACAAAAAAGCAATATTCAAAGGATTTGCAAAGTATAAAAGAACAACTACAACTTATAATGACTCAACGGTGACAGTACTGAAAAACTTAACTAAAAATAATCTGGTTAATAAAAAAGTTGAGTATTCCAAAGACAACAGAGTAATTGAAAGTGAATACTTCTATAATGGCAACTTAAGGATTCGAACTCATTTTAAAAATGATAGGATTGAAAAAAAAGAAAACTATACGTTAATTACTGCTGATGAAAATTCATTCAGTGATTTTTTTTCAAACTTTTCAAATGAATTAAATTCATTTGAAAAAGAACATGTTTTTGTTCAACTTTCTGAAAACCTTAACACTACACAACAAGATATTTCTCTATTTTTGAATATAGCTGAAGATTTTAAAAAGAATGGTACAACTTTTGTTCTTATTTTTTCTGAAGCAGATATCGATGATTTTCCAGAGGAATTTAATATCACTCCTACTTTAATTGAAGCGGAAGA
>JBMYYT010000069.1:0-10575 GCA_049609665.1 Flavobacteriales bacterium
CAATCCAGCATCGTCAGAGTGTGCCATGATTAAAGCTCCCATTAATCGAGTAGAAACTCCCCAAGAAGTTCCCCAAACTAAATCTTGCTTTCCTTCTTTGTTTACAAATTTTACGTCAAATGCATCTGCGAAATTCTGTCCCAAAAAGTGAGAGGTTCCTGCCTGAAGTGCTTTTCCGTCTTGCATTAAAGCTTCAATGCATAAAGTGTCTTCTGCTCCAGCAAAACGCTCGCTGTCTGTTTTTCTTCCTCTTAAAACAGGAACGGCCAAAAATTCCTCGGCAAATTGTGCATAAACATGAAGCATCTTTTCTGTTTCCTCAATTGCTTCTTGTTTTGTAGCATGCGCAGTATGTCCTTCTTGCCACAAAAACTCGGCAGTTCTGAGAAACAAACGTGTTCTCATTTCCCATCTAACCACATTTGCCCATTGATTTATCAAAATTGGTAAATCCCTGTAGGATTGAATCCATTTTTTGTAAGTACTCCAAATAATAGCTTCCGAAGTTGGCCTCACAATGAGTTCCTCCTCAAGCTTGGCATTTGGGTCAACCATTAATTTTCCTGGTTTGTCAGGATTGTTTTTTAGTCTGTAATGTGTAACAATAGCAGCTTCTTTTGCGAAACCTTCAGCGTTTTTTTCTTCTGCTTCAAACATATGTTTTGGAACGAAAATTGGGAAGTAGGCATTTTGATGTCCTGTTTCTTTGAACATTTTGTCCAACTGGTCTTTCATTTTTTCCCAAATTGCATAACCGTAAGGTTTAATAACCATACATCCTCTTACTCCTGAATTCTCTGCTAAGTCCGCTTTCACAACTAACTCGTTGTACCATTCAGAATAATTTTCACTTCTTTTTGTTAAATTTTTACCCATAATAATTGTTGTGGCACAGTATTTGTTATTTTATCGTTAAATAGTGCCTCCAAATTTAGATAAATAATCGTAAATTAGTGGAGGATTACTAAGAAAGGTAACAATTTAAAAACAACAACTATGAAATTTAAGCAACTTTTATTATCAGCCCTAACAATGTATAGCTTCATTTCTTTCTCACAAGATGGATTTGAAGATTTTGACGATGTGTACTCTGAAAATACGAGTTCTATTTTCGGAAATTCTAACACTACGACCACTGCATCAAATGATTTTGTTGAAGGTGAAGACGCTGGTACATGGATTGAACAAGATGAATATTATGATCCTTCATATAATTCTAATACCACGACAACTTACGATTCTAATGGGAATACCTTTATTACTAATAACTATTATGGAGGAAATTATCAATATTCTAATAGATTTAACCGTTTCAACAATATAAACAATGGTTGGAATGATCCATATTTTTTTGATCCATATTGGAATACTGGGTTTTATGGTTATAATTCATGGAGAAGACCAGGATGGAATGTAGGATGGAATTCATGGAATGGATGGGGAGTAGGATATAATGTAGGATGGGGAAATCCTTACCGATGGAACAGATGGAATAATGGATGGGGATGGAACAACGGCTGGGGAGGCGGTTGGAATAATCCTTATGCTTGGGGTGGATATAATCATTGGAACAATGGATGGGGTTGGAATAATGGATTCGGAAACCCATATTGCTACAACGGCTGGGGAGGCGGTTGGAACAATGGATTTGCTTATAACCAAGGCTTTAGAAATGGAGTTTTAGCTTCAAATGGTGATTTGGGTAGAGGAAATGGGAGGTATTATGGGAGAAGAGGAAGTCGCGGAACAGGAACAAGAAGTTCATCCGTATATGGAGACAGAAGATCTTCACCAAGAAATAGTAATTCATCTGCATTAGCTCAAAACAATTCTTATTCTGGACAAATAGAAGGGAGTTCGTTAAGAGAAGCAAGAAGAGCAAAATTAAACACTCAAAGAAATAATAGAACTTCTCCAGCAGCTTCAAGTTCAAGAACACCAAGAAATCGAACAATAACCTCTGAAACTAATACAAATAGAGGTTCTGCAAGACCAGTTGGTTCAACATCAGGTTCAGCTGCAAGAACTCCAAGGACAACTAATGGTAATACACCTATCAGAACAAGGCCAACAACAAATAGACCAGCTACTTCAAGAACGAGCCCGATAAGGACAACTCCAACAAGAACTAATCCGAATAGCGGGACAAGACCAACTGCGACTTCAAGACCTGCAAGAACATCTGCAACTAGACCTACAACTTCAAGACCTGCAAGAACATCTACGACCAGACCTTCAACTTCGAGACCAACTACTCCAAGAAGAGTTGCTGTAGGAACTCCTTCAAGAAAGTCAGTTGGGTCGGCAAGGCCATCAAGAACGGCACCATCAAGAACAACGCCAAGCAGAAGAGTTTCTCCAAGTAGAACCACCCCAAGTAGAAG
This sequence comes from Flavobacteriales bacterium, assembly GCA_049609665.1. Classification (GTDB taxonomy): domain Bacteria; phylum Bacteroidota; class Bacteroidia; order Flavobacteriales_D; family CAJJDF01; genus CAJJDF01. The sequence continues at coordinate 2,385 of JBMYYT010000069.1, forward strand.
AGCTACTCCAAGCAGAACTGCTCCAAGTAGAAGAGTTTCTCCAAGCAGAACAACACCAAGTAGAAGAGTTTCTCCAAGCAGAACAACGCCAAGTAGAAGAGTTTCTCCAAGCAGAACAACGCCAAGTAGAAGGGTTTCTCCTAGCAGAACATCGCCAAGTAGAAGAAGCACTCCAAGCAGAACTTCTCCAAGTAGAAGTGCACCAAGAAGTTCATCGCCAAGCAGAGGTTCATCTCGTGGGAGTTCATCAAGAGGAGGAAGAAGCAGAAGGTAATAAGTTCAATCAACTTTATTAAAATTTAAAAAAATGAAAAGAATATATATACTCTTTTTTGGGATTGCATTGGCTAATTTTTCCATTGCCCAGAATGAGACAGATGCCCTGAGATATAGTTATTTGAATTATAACGGAACGGCAAGGTTTGTAGGTTTAGGAGGAGCTATGGGAGCGTTAGGAGCTGATATGAGTGCTATAAATATTAACCCAGCAGGTATGGGAAGATACAGCAGATCCGATTTTAGCTTTACCAGTGATTTAACTTTTGCAAATGCTGCATCCAACTACAATGGAAGTTTTAGTGAGGGTAGTAAAGCTAACTTTAATATCCCAAATGTAGGAGCTGTTTTTGCTGTGCCAATTGATTTCAACAAAGCTTCTATGTGGAGATATTTTCAATTTGGTGTTTCTTCTTCGAGAACAAATGATTTTCATGGAGAAAGCTTCACAACGGGAAATCATGATAACTCAATGCTACTTTCATACTCCAATTATTTAAATGATAGAAATATCAATTTGGATCAAGTTTCCAATTTTTATGAACGACAAGCTTACAACAGTTATTTACTTGATTACGATGAGGCAACAGAAGAATGGTCTCCTTGGTATGACACTGCAAATGGGAATATTGATCAGGCAAATAGAGTAAGAACGAGAGGAGCACAATATCAAACAGATATATTATTCAGTGGAAATTACAATGGAAACTTATATATAGGAGGAAGTATTGGATTTCCCAGAATCAGATATAATTCAGAAAGGACTTTTTCTGAAAAGTTTAATGGCGATACTATTTACGACTTAGAAGATTATACTTTTGAAGAAAATATAACTACAAATGGAAATGGAATTAATTTTAAAGCAGGTGTTATATACTTGCCAGTAAAATCTGTAAGGCTTGGGTTTGCTGTTCATTCCCCGACATGGTATTCAATGAATGATCAATACAATACGACATTTACTTCAAATTTCACAAATGATACTTTTGATACTAAATCCTCATCTCCAGAAGGAAGTTATGATTATAGACTAAAAACACCTGGTAGAATTATAGCAAGTGCTGCATTCTTATTTAAGAAAAGAGGTTTAATTTCTTTAGAGTATGAGTATGTTGATTACGCAGGAGCTTCCCTGAGGTCGGCTTTCGATGTGGTTGATCCTTATGATTTTGATTTGGAAAATACAACTGTGGATGAATTATATAAAGGTGCGGGTATTATTAAAGCAGGTGCTGAGTTTAGAGTAACCAATCATTGGACTGTAAGAGGAGGATATACCTATTTTGGTTCTCCAATAAAAGACGAAATTAGCACCGTAGATAGATCTCGAACTAATTACTCAGGTGGATTGGGGTATAAGAATAAGAGTTTCTCTTTAGACCTTACTTTTATGAGATCAGAATGGCAGGAGGAGAACTATTTGTATGATCCAGCTTTGGTAAATAAAGTGACTATTGACAGGTCAATCAATAACTTTATGGTAACCGCTGGATTTAGATTTTAATAGCACAAAATATTTTACACTAAAAAAGCAGCTGAATTTTCAGCTGCTTTTTTTATTATTTAAAATTCAGAAAGTCTTAATCCAAACCTTTATATTTTTGAGAAGCATTGGTTCCGTTAGCTTGCTCTCTTTTTAGCCAAAGTTCATCATTTTTTAATCTTGTAATAGTCCATTTAGTTGGAATTGTAACTCCATCATAAGATAATATTAGTTTCGTTTTGTCATCGCTAAATTCCCATGTTCCAACTGATTTTTGAACTGTACCGTTTTTAGTTTCTCCTCCAACTTCAAAATCTCCATCTTTTGATAACATAATAGTAGTTCCAGAAGTATTAGCAGAGATATCAGTGTCCCCATCAATCCATTCAGTTAATTCCCAAGTGTTAACCATTCTTGCCTTTTTTGTTCTTAAAGAAAGTTTTGGTCCGTCTTCATACTTATTACAAGCTGTTCCAAATATTAAGAATGCAGCCAATAAAATTCCAGTAATTTTTAATGTTTTCGTCATAATTGTTTTTTTTATTTGTTTAGGTTATAAATTTCTTCTTTGTTGATATCAACTTTATAAGTTGAGTAAAGGTGTTTGATCCATTCAGCTTCAAGATATTTTTGATAATCAGATATAGCTCTTCCTCTCATTTCTTCTAATTTCTTATTGGTTGGCTCAAGAATTTCAATCACTTTAATAAAATAGAATTTTCCATCTATCATTTTTAATTCAGTTACACCAGTTTTATTGATGTTGAAGTTTTTTAAAACCTTGTTCGAACCAAGTTCAAAAGTCCCAGAATAGGCGGTTAAGTTCAATTGTGATTTTTGATTAAGTCTATTTTTAATTTGCGAAAGAATTAAATTAGAATCCTTAGCCATCCCCATAGCTTCATTGATAATCTCCATTTTTCCTGAATAATACACTTCACATTTAGCTCTTTTACCCCAAACGTAGTTGTCATTGTTGTCCTCAAAAAACTTTTTAAGTCCAGTAGAGTCTTCACTTGACTTTGACCAAACTTTTTTGTCAGAAACCTCAAAAAGTAAAATTCCATCTTCAAATTCTTGCATAAGAGCTTTGTATTCAGGATATTTTATAGGTAGTTGAAACTTTTCAAAATTGAAAAAATAGTCCGTCACAAATTTTTTGTAATTGCTTTCAATGTCTTGCTGTGAATCTGGTAAATTTATTTTTAAGTACTCACGAAATTCTCCAACTGTAACTTTAGTTTTTTTCTTAAAACACCCTTTTTCTTTTTTAAAGGTAAAGGCAGTTTTTGAATCGTCAGCTTTTAATCTGCCAAGAGTTTCAATTGTGTAGCTATTTTTAATCCATCCTTTAGATTTATCCTTATACTTATATTCATCCATAAGTTTTGAGACAAAATACTCTTTGGATTTATTGCTTCTGTCTCCTCTTTGTAAGTTAGACTCTATAATTGCTTTATTCTTAGCATAATCTCCAATAGGATCATGCTCTAATCTTTTTACAATATGCCAACCGTATGAAGTCTTAAATGGCTCAGAATAATCTCCATTGTTTTTTAATGAAAAAGCAACTTTTTCAAATTCAGGAACCATTCTTCCAGTCGAAAACCATTGAAGTTCACCTCCTTTTTGAGCTGAAGTATTATCTTCAGAATATTCTTTAGCCAAATCCTCAAAAGATTTCTCCCCATTTTTTAATAATTGGTATATCTCTTGACTTTTAGTTTTAGCGTTTGCAATAGTTTTAGCATCACCACCTTTTGGTATCTTAGTGTAAATGTGAGCAACTCTAACCCTTCCTGGATTTAGTCTTTTGTCCATCACTTTTACTAAGTGATACCCAAATTTTGTTTTCACCGGCATAGAAATTTCACCTACTTTGGTATTGTATGCAGCTTCTTCAAATGGATACACCATTTGAAATACGCTAAAATATCCCAAGTCACCTTTGTTTTCCTTAGCTGAAGGGTCTTGCGAGTATTTTATTGCAGCTGAACCAAAATCTCCATTGTTTTGTAACTCTTTTCTAACTTTAACCGCTTGATCATAAGCATCGGCTCCAGTGAATAAGATGTGACTTGCTCGTACTTGATATTTTTTTCTTTCGTAAGCTTCAAGCTTTATTTCTTCACTTGCAGCAGAGTCTTTTAAATATTTTTCGGCAGATTTATCAATATATCCTTTTAGCTCTTTTCTTAATTTTGGCATTGTATCTAAACCCATAGATTTGGCGTCAGCCACTTTAAGTTTAAATTTTATAAACATATCAGTGTACTCATCTAAGGATGACTTATCAAACTTAATGTCACTGTTGTTTTTAGTGTAATTGTACAAAAATTCATCTTTTCCGATTTCTTCTCCATCGATAGTTATCAATACTGGATTGTTTTGTCCAAAAGACAAAGAAAATAAGGCTGTTGCCAATAGAATTAAAAGTGCTTTTTTCATTATTTATTTTAATATTTATTCAAATGAGGAGCTAATTTAGCTATTTTTTGATAAAACTTAGGTTTATTTTAAACTGTAATTAGGTGCTTCACGAGTTATGGTAACATCATGAGGATGACTCTCTTGAATGCTGGCTGAGGTGATTTTGATGAATTTAGCTTCTTTAAGTGCTTCAATATCTTTTGAACCGCAATATCCCATTCCAGAGCGAAGTCCACCAATTAATTGATGCATTACTTCACTAAGATAACCTTTGAAAGGAACTCTTCCAGATATTCCTTCTGGAACTAATTTTTTGTCATCATTCTCAGTGTCTTGGAAATAGCGGTCTTTAGATCCTTTTTTCATTGCCTCCAAAGATCCCATTCCTCTATAAGTTTTGAATTTTCTTCCTTGGTAAATTACAGTTTCGCCCGGTGACTCAGCAACTCCAGCAAACATAGAACCTAACATTACCGAACTTGCTCCAGCGGCAATAGCTTTCACAATATCTCCAGTAAATCGTATTCCACCATCTGCAATTACTGGAACTCCAGTTCCTTTCAGTTCTTCAGCTACATTCATAATGGCTGATAATTGTGGTACACCAACACCAGCAATGATTCTTGTCGTGCAAATTGAACCAGGTCCAATTCCTACTTTTACAGCATCTGCGCCATTATCGACTAACATTCTTGCAGCTTCGGCTGTGGCTACGTTTCCTACAATAATTTCTAATTCTGGATAGTTCTCTTTGACTAATTTCAGTTTGTCTATAACGCCTTGCGAGTGCCCATGAGCGGTATCAATAACTATGGCATCAACTCCAGCTCCAACCAATGCTGAAACTCTTTCTAACGTATCATGAGTAACCCCGACTGCTGCACCTACTCTTAATCTACCTTGCTCATCTTTACAGGAGTTTGGATGCTTTTTTACTTTTATAATGTCTCTGTAAGTAATAAGTCCAGTTAGTTTATTGGATTCATCTACAATTAGCAATTTTTCAATTTTGTGCTGTTGAAGAATTTTTTCTGCTTCAACCAATGAGATTTCATTTACGGCAGTAACCAATTTATCAGAGGTCATTACTTCTGTAATGTTTTTTGTTTTGTTTTTTTCGAAACGTAAATCTCTGTTTGTTACAATTCCTTTGAGTAGTCCACTTTCTTCAACAATTGGAATTCCTCCAATTTTATACTCAGCCATTAAGTTTAAAGCATCTCCAACATTAGCTTCTTCATTTAAAGTAACTGGATCAGTAATCATTCCGCTTTCGCTTCTTTTTACTTTTCTTACCTCTTTGGCTTGAGACTCAGCCGACATGTTCTTATGAATAATTCCAATCCCTCCTTGTTGCGCAATAGCAATTGCCAATTCAGATTCCGTAACCGTATCCATTGCAGCAGATAAGATAGGAGTTTTGATGGAAATGTTTTTTGTGATTTTGCTTTCTAAAGTTACTGCATTTGGCAATACATTAGAGTAAGCTGGGATTAAAAGAACATCATCATAGGTGAGTCCTTCTTGGGCAATTTTAGAATGTGGCATATATTTTTGACTTTATCTGTAATTGCGTGCGAATATACTACTTATTTTTGAGGGAAGTAATTTTTCTCCTTATATTTATTTTAGATTAAAAATCAAGTATGAAAATCCATAAAAAATTATTACTTATTACCTTCAGCATACTTATGCTTATTTCTTGTAAAAAGGAAAAGTTAGAAGGAGATTCAGCTATATTAATAGGTAAATGGAAAGCAACTAAATTTGTTAAGACAATTGAATATTTTTCTGATTGTTCAGAGAAGATTGATAATTGTATTTCAAGAACTATAGAGTTCAAAAAAAACAAGAATAAAGTAATTGTAAAAGAAGGAGGAAATAAAACAAAATTTACTGTCAAAATAGATGAAATAGTAGATTTAACTAATAAAAAGGAGTTTACTTATTTTTATGCCTGTAGTTCTCCAAAATTGGATTCTATAAACTCTTCTTTCAGGATATATCCTATATTTTCTTATGATGAAGAGGAGAGAGAATCCTCCACTACTTATTATGTAAATGATGATAAATTAATTGTTTATACACGGAGATATTCTAAGTCATCTGGTGATTTTATGGGAGTTAATATTTACTTTTATGAGAGAATAGAATAGTTTCAAAGCCAAAAAGTAATAAACCGAATCAGTTTCTTTTTGAAATTGGTGTAAGGCGGAATAACAAGTTTAAGATTGGTAAAACCCACTCGTTGTTTTAAAACCGAACGCTGGTTTGAAAACTCTAAAAAACCATATTCTCCGTGAGCTTTTCCAATTCCACTGTGATTAACTCCGCCAAATGGTAAATTAGGTTGCGCAAATTGGATTGTAGTTTCATTTATAGCGGCAGTGCCAGAACTTGTATTATCGAGAATATATTTTTTGTTTTTTCTTGATTTACTGAAAAGATAGAGCGCTAAAGGTTTTTCAGTTTTGTTAATGGTTTCAATTACTTCTTCCAAATTTGAGTAAGTGAGAATAGGTAAAATAGGACCAAAAATTTCTTCCTTAAAAATAGGAGATTCGATAGTTATATTGTCAATAAGAGTAGGAGAGAGGAAGTTGATTGATTTATCTTTTCCCCCTCCATGTAGCACATTTCCTCCTGATGAAATAGTAGTTTCAAGTAACTCAGAAAGTCTGTTGAAATGCATTTGGTTCACAATTTTTGTTCTTGTTAAATCCGAGATAGGATATTGAATTTCAATTTGTTCAATAAGTTGTTCTTTTAATTTTTGAGCTTGACTCTCATGAACGTAAATATAATTAGGAGCAATGCAAGTTTGACCAGAATTTACAAATTTTCCCCAAACAATTTTTTGAGCCGTATCTTTTAAATTTGCTGTTTCATCCACAATAGTTGGGTTTCTTCCGCCTAATTCTAAAGTAACAGAAGTCAAGTTTTTAGCAGCAGCAGCCATCACTATTTTACCAACTTTGGGACTTCCTGTAAAGAAAATATGGTCAAACGGGAGTTTAAGTAATTCGGTAGTTTTTTCTACTTCGCCTTGAACTACAGATACTTCATTTTTGTCAAATAATTCGCCTATCATCCTTTGGATTAAATTAGAAGTATTTGGAGTGTGTTCACTGGGTTTTATTATAGCTGTGCACCCTGCTCCAATCGCAGAGACCAACGGACCAATGCATAAATTAAAAGGATAGTTCCACGGAGCAATAATTAGCGTCACTCCCTTGGGTTCATAAATAACTTTAGAAGTTGAACCAAGAAAAGCTAATGGAGTTGATACAGATTTGGTTTCAGCCCAATCCTCAAGATGAGTTAAGTGCTGTTTTATTTCGTCAATAATTGGTTTTATTTCGGTGAGCAAGACCTCTTCTTCTCCTTTTTCAAAGTCTTTGTAAATCTCCTCACAGATTAATTGCTCATTTGTTTTAATCCAAGCTTTTAGTCTTTTAAGTTTTTTTAATCGACTCTTGATAGGAGTAGTTCGTAATTTATTTTGGAAAAACTCTTTTTGAGAATTGAATAAATGTTCGAATTGATTACTCATGAGATGAATTATTTTTCATTTAAAATCAATTGCCTCAACATATTAATGCCAGCCAAAGCAGATTGAGATATGTTTCTTTCACGATTGTTACCAAATGTAAATTTCTTAGAGACAACTTTCGTTTTGCTACATGCCGAAATCCAAACCGTTCCCACTGGTTTGTCAGGAGTTCCCCCTGTTGGTCCAGCAATACCCGAAATGGCAATGGAATAATCCGTATTGTATTTTTTTCTAACTTCTGAACTTAATATTTCTACCACTTGCTCACTCACTGCCCCATTTTCAAGTAAAATATCTTTTGGTACATTGAGTTCTTTTTCTTTGATATCATAGGAATAACAAATAATACTTCCTTCGTAAAAAGAAGAGCTTCCGGGGATTTTTGTGAGTAGGTGAGAAGCAAATCCTCCTGTGCAACTTTCAGCTAACGAAATAGTTGCATTTTTTTC
>JBMYYT010000070.1:0-10531 GCA_049609665.1 Flavobacteriales bacterium
TAATTTGATTTTATAAAACGCTCCAAATTTTTCACTTTTAATCTTTTTCTTGGTGATTTTTTCGGCTTGTTTAAAATCATTTAGTTCAACCAAGGTGTTTATATATTCGTTGTAAACCGCTGAAGAAGAGTTAGGTTTGAATATTTTTTCGTAATACAATTTAGCTTTTTCATAGTCACCATTATCATAATAGTACTTAGCCATTTGATAATCGGTATTTTGAGAAAAAGAAGAACTGTAATTGGTTAAAAAAATAACCAGCGTAAGTCCAATTTTTATAAGAAAAGAAAAAGTATTATTGATTGTCATATACTTTAATAATGGAATCCATTTGAGGAACAATAACGGTTGATAAAGTCAGGGTATTGTTTGTTTCCTCAATAAAGTTAAGAATTTCTGCATTAAGAAGCATCAACGCATTTTTTTCTTCATAATAATAAAGCATTGATTTATCCTCATCTAAATTTTCTGTGATTAGATTTTTTGAGAGTGCATCATAGTTTTTTGCACTTAATTCAAATTCGGCTTCTATTTCTTTCTTTTTTTTAACTACTAAAGGAATTTTTTTAGTGAATTTGCCTCTTGCTGTCAGCATGATTACGTCATAGTTATTATCCACTTTATCAGCTTGATGGATTCTTTTTATTTTTTCGTATTTAGCATCTACTATTCGCTTTAATGAGCTAAGTGAATCTAAATTAAGCTTTTGAAATTCTTTGTAATTTGAATCTACAGAAATAAATGTTCTTTTTAATTCCGCAATCTCTTCAGAGTATCTGGAGTTTTTCTCAGTTTTTTGAAAACAACTAAAGAGTAAAAGAGAAATAAATAAAGTGCTAAAAAATATTTTCATGGTGTTAAGAAATTTCATTGAATCTTGTATAAGGTATCAAAGCTTTCGGAATATTGATTCCATTTTCTGTTTGATGATTTTCGAGCAAAGCTGCAACTATTCTTGGTAACGCTAATGCGCTCCCATTTAGTGTATGAGCTAATTGTGTTTTTCCTTCTTCGTTTTTAAATCTTAATTTCAATCGATTAGCTTGGTAGGTTTCAAAATTTGAAACCGAACTCACTTCGAGCCACCTTTTTTGAGCAATTGAATATACCTCAAAATCATAAGTTATTGCTGCTGTAAATCCTAAATCTCCTCCACATAGTCTTAAAACTCTGTAGGGGAGCTCTAATTTTTCAAGTAAAGTTTTAACATGCTCAATCATTCCGTCAAGAGCTTCATAAGAATTATCAGGATGTTGAACTTGAACAATTTCCACTTTGTCAAATTGATGTAATCTATTTAATCCACGCACATCTTTTCCATAACTTCCAGCTTCTCTTCTAAAACAAGGAGTATAGCCTGTCAATTTTTGAGGAAATTCCTCTTTTTTGATAATTACATCTCTAAAAATATTTGTAATTGGAACTTCTGCAGTTGGTATTAAATAGAAATTATCTTCAGTAGCATGATACATTTGTCCTTCTTTATCAGGTAATTGTCCAGTCCCATAGCCTGATTCTTCATTAACAAGTAGGGGAGGAATAACTTCTTTATAACCTGAATTTTCAGCTTCATCCAAGAAAAAATTAATTAATGCTCTTTGAAGTTTTGCACCTTTTCCTTTATAAACTGGAAAACCGGCACCAGTTATTTTTACTCCTAAATCAAAATCTATCAAATCAAGATCTTTTGCTAATTCCCAATGAGGTTTGGCATTTTCGTGCAATTCTGTAATCTTTCCCTTGCTAAAAATTTCAATATTATCAGTTTCAGAATTTCCTGTTGGAACTAATTTATTGGGTATATTAGGTATCTGGTATAATAAATCCGTTAAATTAGTTTCAATTTCATTAAATTGATCCTTTAATTTTTGAATAGAATCATTAAGGCTAACAGTTTGATTTTTAAGTAAATTAGCTTCTTCAGCTTTGCCTGATTTAAATAAAATTCCAATTTCTTTTGAAATAGTATTTCTTTGATTTAGCAATTCATCACTTTTTACTTGAATTTCCCTCTTTTTTTTGTCTAGTTTCAAAATATTATTAATAATATCTTCTCCTTCAAAGTTCCTGATTTTTAATTGTTTAATTATATCATCAGCCTCTTTTCTAATTCTTGAAATTTCAATCATTTGGCACTTTTTTATAGCAATTTTTAATAATTCACAAATATAGAAAAACCTTCGTTCAATTGTCATTTAAATAAGGGTTTTTGGTATTTAGAGCAAAACACCTTTTTGTTAACAATACATTAAGATATATATAAGGTATATTTGCAAACTGAAAACATCCATTTACCGATTTTATACGTAAGTATGTTAAAAATTGATGTTTTTGAAAAGAATAATGTTAATGATTAAACTAAAAATATCTCACGTACTGGTAGTATTGTTAGTATGCTTGTCTACTTTATCAAGTTCCCAACAGTTTTTGGATATAGCACATCCAGGACGAACTACTCCTTTACCAGCTATTCCGGAAATCACTTTGTATGCTTGTGAGTCATCTCCAACAAACTATTCTACTACAATAGACAATTTTTCTCCATTTGTATTAACTAATATATCGTTTACCTATAAGTTGCCTGCAGGTATTATTTACGCGGGTAATTTTTCTGGGGGTACCATATCAACAGCTACTTCTCCAAATGAATCTACGGTTATCGTTACTATTGACTCTTTGGTTTCAAATCAAGTTGTTACAATTAGTTTTGACATCAGAGCAGGATGTGGAGTTTACCAATTTGGTTCAACCGGAGGCTCATTCAATATTAATATGGATGGCGTATTTACCCAAAAATCAAATGGTGTAGTTTATACAAGAAACTATACTTTTGCTCCATTAGTTGTTAATTATCCTGAACTTCAGATGTCTAACTGGAGTTATCAACATAATTCAAATCTTAATTATGATAGATTTAACCCAAGAATCAATGACACAGTTGATAGAAAAATAACTATCGTAAATGGAGGAACTTCAAGATTAGATTCTGTTTTTTTTAATTCCACACATACTTCCTCATTAAATTTAGAATCATATAGGATTAAAAGCTCTGGTATATCGATTTTGACTTCTTCAACTTCAAGTAAAAATAGTCACGATATAGTCCTTAGTGGAGCTCATTTTTTATCAGTTGGTAACGGTGACAATTATTTAGATCCAGGAGAGAGATTTGAAATGTATGAAGCAGTTACTATTTCAAGTTGTAATAGTCCAAATACAAATTATACAGTTTCGTGGGGTTGTGGAACTTCTAAATGTCAAACTGAAAATGATGAAACAAGATTAGTTTTTCCTGCTAGTTCTCCAAGATTAAATGTTACAGCAGTTGTAGACACTGCATTATGTAAAAGTTTTGGAGCTGGTGCAAGCATGGGGCTTAGGATTAATAATTACGCGACAAATGCTGTTGATTCGGCAAAAGATATAGAGGTAGATGTATACCAAGGTTGGAATGGATTCAATAACAATATGTTAAGCGTTATTGACATAAGTACAATAAGAGTGGTAGAAGTTGGAACAGGAAATCCAATTCCTTATTCAATTGTTAGAAGCTCTCTGAACAACACAAGTGTTTGCAATGCTAAGGGTGGAAATTCAATAGGAAGATTTAAACTAAATATATCAAAAGTATATTCTGGTCAACAAATTTTTGTTGGTTGGAAAGTTTTTTCGTGTAATAATTCAAGTTGTTATGATAATTACAGAACTGAATTAAATTGGGGATATAATTTGACTTACAAAAATAGATGTGATGTAACTTATACTGAACATTTAAACAAAAATGCTTTAACTCATTTTGATATTGTTCACAATATTTCTGCTGGTTCTTCTCCAATTTTCACTCCAGCTAACACGAAACCAATTCCAGTAGAATTTGCGATTAATAATTCTTCTTTTGATTTTTTGAAAGATGTATCAACGGATTATTTAAAATATAAAGTTACACTTCCTCCTTGTCTTTCATTTGATATGTTAAGTGCAAATGCACAAATTTTCATTGAAAAATTTGATGGTACAAAGGTTTATGCAGGATTGTCTAATATTACTTATTCAGGAAATGTAGTTACTGTAAAGTTTAATAATAATATTGATGATTTAAGTCAAGGTAAGTTTATCATATATTTAAAGCAAAATTGTGCTACTTGCACTCCTGCGCCAACTGATAAAGTTGTAGTTGAATCATTTTATTCTGTAGGTTCTTGTTCGCCTGGTGAACATCAATTGGGTTGTGCTGAGATGCCTGTTACGGTTCTTTGCAATACTACTTGTCCAGAGTTTGATGTAGATTTTGAACGATCAACATTAGTAAGAAGATATAATTTTGATTTACCTGATTTGAATGACGATGGTTTGCCAGATGCATCTGCTCCTATGTTCCGAAGAGATTCTGTGAGAACTGATAGAGCTACTTACGGAGACGTTATTGAACAAGCTTTGTATGTTGTTCCTGATAATCAAGAGCTTAAAGGTCAAAATTATCTTTATTATTACAGTAAGATTAAATTTGGGGATGTTTTGACATTGGATTCAGTAACTCTATCTTATGATGGTTTTGCTTTTCTTTCTGTGCCTCCGTTTTTTGCAAATTACAGAGTAAGAGATACCAACGTACCTTATACATTGACAAAAAATCTTGTGACAGGTACAGATTCAGTTGAATATTTAATTCAATTAGATATCAGTGCCTTGAGAACAGCTGGATATTTACTTCCAAGTGGAGCTGCATATTCTCACTTTGAATTAAAAGCTTTTTATCATGTAAATAAAAATTTAGGACTAAATATCACACCAGTCGGTTTTGACATGTGTGCTTTTCCAGATACAAACTTATTTACCCTTTCATCGAATATAGATTCTAAAAAAGGTAAATGGTGTTATTTTACAGAAAGCAAAATTGATTTAATAGGATTTAGCTATACTTCTCATGACAATAATTATCATGTTTTCTCTTCTTGCGATTCAATTCAAGTAAGTGAAACTTTTAGATTCAATACTGGAACATACGTACTTGGGAATACTGCTACAAATTATTTTCCAAATGAGTATAGAAATTTCTCTAACCCTGATTCTTTAAATATTAACTTATCAGGAAGCTTCAATATTAAAAGTGCGAAATTAAGATTTTCAAGAACAGCCGGTACTTTTAGTAATAATGTCTCAAATTATGTTGACATTATGCCTTATATCAGTGGGGGAGGTACTTCTTACTCATTTGTGTTGAATCAATTATTTAAAGATCCTTCAAAAGGACCTTCGACTAAACCATTTTACTTTTCAGATGAAGGTTATACTTGTAATGTAATATTGACGTTCGAGCCAAATTGTAATAATACTGGAGGGGAAGAAACTATCCAATACGAATGGAAGTTAAACACGGATTCATTATCTCCCAACTTGGATACTTGCAATACTCCGCCAGTTGCAATAGGTACTGATAGATTAGAATATGTTGCTCCAACTCCTTCTCTTCTTCCATCTATTCAATATGTTAGAGTGCAGGGAAGAACAGTTTCATGGGACGTTTTAGTCAAGAACCCTAATAACTCAGAAGCTTCTAATCTTTGGTTTGGATTTGATAATTTAACAACTTTAAATGTAACTAACGTTTCAAGAATTGCAAGTGGTAGCTCAAACGAGATGTTGCCAATTTCTTCAAGTGTTTCTTTTGGAACAATTAACCAAAGTGCAGGTATATATAGGTTAAAAAAACTTACTGGAGGAAAAGATATCATGTTTAGAATCACTGCTCAAATTGATTCAAATAATTGTGATTTGGATAGTTTGAATTTTGTAATGAGTTATGATTGTAGTGGATATCCAAGTTCTATTTCTACAGTTAGTTGTGCAACTACTACGCTTCCGCTATACGCTCAACCTATGTTGCCTAATTTGTATAATGAAGTAAGTACTGTTTCTGATACAGTCGGTCTTTGTGATACAATAGAGTATACATTTAAAATTCAAAATACTGATATTGGAAGAGCTTATGATGTTATAGGGAATGTGTTTTTACAGCAATATTTAAATTACATTCCTGGTAGTAGTGAAATCTTTAATACAAATACGGGAACATGGTCTTCCATTACTCCGTCTGCAGGTTCATTTGGACAATTAGTTTACAATGCTAATATTCTTCCTAACTTATCAAATGGTTTGATAGGATTTGTTGATACGGCTAATAATTATGTTCTAATAAAATTTAAAGTTACAGCTGAATGTAATTATACCTCTGGTTCAAAAATTGAAGTTTATTCATCTGCTCAAGCAGCTTGTGGTTACCAATATAAAAGTGGTTCGAGATTTTCAAATCAATTACACATAACAGGAGCCACACCGGATCATAGAAATGATGTAACAATTACTTCAGGTTATTTATCACCTTGCTTTGACTCTACAGAAATTAGATTGGATATTGTGAATTTAGGACCTATCAATACTTGGGTTGGAGATTCAGTTACAATTCAATTACCGAGAGGAATCCATTATGCAACTGGTAGTTACACACCTATTAGTAATGCTGTTGCTAATCCCCCATCAATTGTAACTTTCGGAGGTAAAGAGTATTTAACTTGGAAATTAAATAACTTAGTTGCAAATGTTGATAGTGCATCGTTTACTATAGAGGTTTATTCAGAGTTTGATTCAATAAAAGACTGTGATGCAAATTATGTTTACGCATACACTACAACACAAGATAATGTAATGTGTTCTTCAACTGGAACAATTTGTCCAGTTAAGATAATCTCTGGTGATGAAACTGAACCAATATTTACTTATAAGGCAACTACTTCATTATTAAACCCAACGGCTTATTCGGTTCCTAATCCTCCAAGTGGTGAAACTGTTTATGTTTCTTTTGATATTAATAATCAAGGTCAAACAATTAATAGAAATGTTAACGGAAAAAATACTAAAACAGTAATTAGTTATTACCGAGATGTTGATGGTTCAGGAACTTTTAGTCCATTAGATGTTCTTATTTTCAATACAACTCATAACATTATAGTTCCGCAAGGTATATCTACTTTCTTTGATACTGTAAATCTTCCTTCTGGAGATGCTTGTAGATTTATTGCAGTTATTGATTTTGATGAGAATAGTTGTGTATGTAATACTTCTGAAATTTTAATTATTAATGATTCTTTAGTATATGATGAACCTAATGATACAATTTGTGCAAATTCTTCGCAAATAATTGGATACAACAATCCAATTACTGGATATACTTACAATTGGTCTGCAGGTCCTAATGCAAGTCTATCTTACCTAAGTGCTTCTAATGTTCCATCGCCAGCTATTACTGCATCAGTTCCAGCTTCAGGAATTGATTCAATGGTATATTTCATTGAAATTGACCGAAATGGATGTACAAGTAAAGACACACTTGCTATTTATGTAATTGACAACCCTGCTTCGGATGCAGGAAATGATACTGCTATATGTTATGACTCGGTAAGATTATCAGGAAATACTGTAGTTTCTCCAAATCCAAGTTTTTTTACAATTAATTCCTACTGGGTAATTGATTCTACTTATGGAAATGGATTTACTGGAGTTAGCATTCAAAATCCTAACTCTCCTAATACACTCGTTACTGGACTATATAGTGGTTCGTACAAGTTTATTTGGGTAATAGACAATGGACAATGCGATCCTTCTACCGATACGGTTGAAGTTGAAGTTGTCAATCCTATATTTACAGCTGGAAATGATTCAGTTTTATGTTCAGCAGCAGACATTAATCTATTTGGAAGTATCACAAGTTCAACCAAAGGATTTACTTCTAATTGGTCGTTTGTAAATTCCCCTAGATTTGGAGCATCAATTCAGACTCCAAGTCAATTGAATTCATTAATTCAAGGTCTTCAACATGGTGTTTATGACTTAGAATTAGCTCTAACAAATTCAGGTTGTGTTTTCAGAGATACGGTTTCTATTACTGTTAATGCATTACCTACTGTTAATGCAGGAAATGATTCTTCTTTCTGTGGAAATACTAATTTTAATCTATGGGCCGATACAATTAATTTTGGAAGAACAGGAGTTTGGACAGTTGATTCAACTATGGGCAATCATAGTAATATCTCAATTTCTAATTTAAATTCACCTAAGTCTATAGTTAATTTTAGTGCTTTCGGAAATTATACTTTAATATGGAATGCGATTCATAATTTCTGTGATACAGTTTCAGATACAGTAAATATTTTTATTGCAGATACTATTTCAATCTCAGCAGGAAAAGATTCAATTTTGTGTGATACATCAACTGTTGTTCTTTATGCAACAAGCCTTAAGAGAGCTGAATCTGGAAAATGGAGTCAATTTAGCGGTGCAAATACAGTAATTTTCTCAGATAGTTCTAAACCAAACTCAATAGTTTCTGGACTTAATGATGGGGTTTATGAATTAATTTGGACAGTGAGCAATGGAGTATGTGATAGCGTGACTGATACAGTTTCTATCACAGTATACCCATTACCAGTTGCAGCTGCAGGTGCTGATACAGGATTATGTTCAGTGACTAGTTATACCTTACAAGGAAATACGTTAAAGAGTTTTGAAACAGGAGAGTGGATAAAGTTATCAGGAGGAAGTTTGACCTTTGCCAATTCAAACTCACCAACAACTACAATCACAGGATTAGCACATGGTACCTATTCATTAGCTTGGACAGTATGGAACTCAAGATGTGATAGTGTAACAGATACAGTAAATATTGTGATTGATACTTTACCAATAGCTAATGCAGGAATGGATATTATTTCTTGTACACCATCCACATTTACTTTATCATCAATATCAGTAAGTTCAAGTGATACAGGAAGATGGAGCAATGCATCAGGAAATCCAGCAGTAGGAGTATTCTCTGATTCAAGTTCAACTAATTCAACAGTAAGTGTAACTGCATACGGTACTTATACATTTATATGGACAGTAACGAGTGAGATTTGTGTTTCTTCTTCAGATTCAATGACCATAACAATTGATAGTATCTCTCCAGCATATGCAGGATTGGATGATACGACTTGTATTGATACGATTTATTATTTGAATGCAGATACTTTATTAAATAATAGAGATATCGGAACATGGACTCAGATAGATTTAAATCCAGCTGTAACCTTTACCAACGTAAATGATCCAAAAACTTCGATAAAGAATTTTACTCCAAACACTTATGCTTTTTTAAATAACAATAGAAATGGAATATGTGACAGTGTCACAGATACAGTTTCAATAACAATAGATAGTATTCCAGTTGCAGATGCAGGATCAAATGATACGATATGTATTTCAGATACAATGATTTTAAATGCAACGGCAGTATTTGGAAAAGAAATAGGAACATGGACACAGTTATCAGGACCAAGCGTTACCATAGCTGATTCGAGTATAGCTAACACAGGAATCACAGGATTTACAGATACAACTTACGAGTTTATCTGGACAGTGAGCAATGGAGTATGTGATAGCGTGACTGATACAGTTTCTATCACAGTATACCCATTACCAGTTGCAGCTGCAGGTGCTGATACAGGATTATGTTCAGTGACTAGTTATACCTTACAAGGAAATACGTTAAAGAGTTTTGAAACAGGAGAGTGGATAAAGTTATCAGGAGGAAGTTTGACCTTTGCCAATTCAAACTCACCAACAACTACAATCACAGGATTAGCACATGGTACTTATTCATTAGCTTGGACAGTATGGAACTCAAGATGTGATAGTGTAACAGATACGGTTAATATTGTGATTGATACTTTACCAATGGCTAATGCAGGAATGGATATTATTTCCTGCGATACAGGAACATTTACCTTATCCTCAACAGCAGTAAGTTCAAGTGATACAGGCAGATGGACCAATGCATCAGGAAATCCAGCAGTAGGAGTATTCTCTGATTCAAGTTCAACTAATTCAACAGTAAGTGTAACTGCATACGGTACTTATACATTTATATGGACAGTAACGAGTGAGATTTGTGTTTCTTCTTCAGATTCAATGACCATAACAATTGATAGTATCTCTCCAGCATATGCAGGATTGGATGATACGACTTGTATTGATACGATTTATTATTTGAATGCAGATACTTTATTAAATAATAGAGATATCGGAACATGGACTCAGATAGATTTAAATCCAGCTGTAACCTTTACCAACGTAAATGATCCAAAAACTTCGATAAAGAATTTTACTCCAAACACTTATGCTTTTTTATGGACAGTGAGAAATGGAATATGTGACAGTGTCACAGATACAGTTTCAATAACAATAGATAGTATTCCAGTTGCAGATGCAGGATCAAATGATACGATATGTATTTCAGATACAATGATTTTAAATGCAACGGCAGTATTTGGAAAAGAAATAGGAACATGGACACAGTTATCAGGACCAAGCGTTACCTTAGCTGATTCGAGTATAGCTAACACAGGAATCACAGGATTTACAGATACAACTTACGAGTTTATCTGGACAGTGAGCAATGGAGTATGTGATAGCGTGACTGATACAGTTTCTATCACAG
>JBMYYT010000071.1:0-10516 GCA_049609665.1 Flavobacteriales bacterium
AAAACAACTCCCTAATTTTTCTCCAAAAGTAGAAACTGAATGAATGTAATCTTCTAATTCTTTTTCACAATTTTTAAGCCTTCTAAACTGGCTTATTAATTGAGAAACTTTAGGGTAAAATTTAAATCCATCTGTCGATTTTTCATTCCATTTCTCTACCTGCTCAGGAGGAAATATTCGATAGAAAAAAGCATTTAATTCAATAGAATTAAACTGTGTAGCATAATAGGCTAATTCATCTTTTGTTCCTTTTGGATAAAAGTTTTTTAAATCCGTTTTGTTCCACTTGGCACATCCCACAGAAATTTCTAATTCTTTATCACTTTCTAAATAGTTGTTAAGAGTAACAATTGTTTGAGGATGATCTGGTGGCAAACTCAAATCTAACTCTCCAGGATTATCTACTTTTCCAAATTTCATAGTTTCATCATTTAGTTAACTAAAATACTTTATTTTTATAAAAAAAAGCTTGGAATACGCCATAGTCGATATAGAAACCACTGGAGGAAGTCCTTCCAATAGCAAAATAACTGAAATTGCTATCGTGATTACGGATGGGCAGAAAATTATTGACCAGTACGAAACTTTGCTTTTTCCAGAACAAAACATACCCTATAACATAACAGCACTAACAGGCATTAGCAATGAAATGGTGGCTCATTCTCCCAAGTTTTTTGAAGTTGCTAAAACTATATTAAAACACCTTGAGGGAAGAGTGTTTGTTGCTCATAACGTAAATTTCGATTATGGATTTATTCGTCAAGAATTTAAGAACTTAGGATATTCATTCGAAAGCGAAAAAATGTGCACTGTTCGATTATCTCGAAAGGCTTTTCCCGGCCTTCCATCATATAGCCTAGGAAAATTAACCAAATCTCTTGGGATAACTTTGAATAATGCTCACCGTGCAATGGCAGATACAATGGCCACTGTAGAAGTTTTTCATAAAATAATGAGAGTTCAGAAGGATTTGGACTCTGTCAATAATCTTGCTGAAAAATTAGGGGTTAGCAAATTGCCAAATAAACCAGGAGTCTATTATTTCAAAGATTTTGATGGGAACATTATTTATGTTGGCAAAAGCATTAGTATTAAAAAAAGAGTCCAAAGCCATTTGAGAAATTTCTCAACAAAAAAAGGAATCACCATTTTGGAAAGCATTCAATCTATTGAATTTAAGCTCACAGGAAATGAAACTATGGCTTTACTTTATGAGACTATGGAGATTAAAATCCATAGGCCCATTCACAACAGAGCACAAAAAAAGACAAAATATCCGTTTGGAATTTCAATAAATAAAGAAAACGAATTCCATAAACTTGAACTTACCGAAGTGGGTCAACACAGTGATACAGTGATTGAATTTGGATCAAGAAGAGAAGCAAAAAATTTTATCTTGAATACGATTGAAAAATTTCAACTCTGCCTTAAACTCAATGGATTAGAAAATGTAAATCGAGTTGGGTCTTGTTTTCAGTACCAGTTACACAACTGCAATGGAGGCTGCATTGGTGAAGAAAGCGCTGACGATTACAATCTAAGAATTGAACAATTTGAAGCACAATATGGTTACACCAACGAAACGGGAATTTATACCTCTGCTGGGAGAAAAAAATCGGAAATTTCATTCGTGATTTTGGATAATGGAATCATAACTGGATTTGGATTTACTTCAGCTACAATGAGTCTTAACATGGGAAGTTTACAATTATTAACTGAAGTATTTAACCCTGACAAAGATTTTCAAAGAGCTTTCAAAACAATGAAACGCAATGGGAATTTTGAAAGAAAAATCTAAAAAAACAGAAAGCAATTTTTTTTACTATTATTTTTCATCAAAAGTAAAACTGTTTTTTTTGAAAAATGAGCTAATGTCACTCAAATAAAATCTATCTTTCCGATATAAACTCTCTTATTCACAAAATAAAAAGGACAATAATTTGCAAAAGTGATAGTATTACTATTATTTTTGTGAGCTGATATATTAAATTGAGTGCAATTACTTTTAAAAATGGAGACAACTTTAATAAAAACACCAATGAAACGTTTTTGGGCATTGCTCAAACCGGACAATAAAGAAATAAGAAATGTATACACTTATGCTATTTTTAATGGATTAGTTACACTCTCTTTGCCAATTGGGATACAAGCGATTATTAATTTAATACAGGGAGGCCAAATGAATGCTTCTTGGTATCTTCTTGTTCTTTTTGTTATTGGTGGAATAGCATTTTCAGGATATTTACAAATTAGCCAGCTAAGAATCACCGAAAATCTTCAGCAAAAAATCTTTAGTAGAGCAGCATTTGAGTTTGCTTATAGAATCCCAAGAATTAAATTAGAAGCACTTTACAAACACTATGCTCCTGAATTAATGAATCGATTTTTTGACGTTGTATCGGTTCAGAAAGGTCTTTCTAAAATTTTAATTGACTTTTCGATTGCTTCAATCCAAGTAATATTGGGACTTTTATTACTGTCTCTATATCATCCTTTCTTTATAATCTTTAGTCTTATTCTTGTTTTCCTATTATTTTTTATATTCAAATTCACAGCAAGAAAAGGACTTGCAACGAGTTATTATGAATCAAAACACAAGTATAATGTAGCGCATTGGCTACAAGAAATTGCAAGAACTCACATTACTCTTAAACTTGCTGGAGAGACTGATTTGCCTATTCAAAGAGCAGATCAAGCTTCTGGAGAATATATTGGCGCAAGAGAAGAGCACTTCAAAATTTTAATGCAACAATATAGATTAATGGTTGGGTTTAAAGTCCTAATAGGCGCTGGTCTTCTTATTGTAGGTAGTGTATTGGTAATAGAACAACAAATGAATATTGGGCAATTTGTAGCTTCGGAAATTATTATTTTACTCGTATTAAGCTCTGTAGAAAAACTGATACTTAGCTTAGAAACTATTTATGACGTCCTTACTTCTTTGGAAAAAATTGGTCAAGTGACTGATTTAGAATTGGAGAATAACGAAGGAATTTGTTTGGATAAAAACAAAGAAAATGGATATAAAGTCGAGATTTCTGATTTAACTTTCTCTTATCCATTTACCAAAAATGTTATTCTTGATTCAATTAATCTGACTGTAAAAGAAGGGGAAAAAGTTCTATTAACTGGTAAAAACGATAGTGGAAAATCAACACTACTATTTCTTCTGGCAGGACTTTACCCAATTAAGGAAGGTTATATAGCCTATGATGATATTCCATTAGGAAATCTTAACATCCAACGTTTGCGATCAAATATGGGAGATTGCTTAATGGAGGAGTTACTCTTTGAGGGAACAGTATTGGAAAACATAAGTATTGGAAGAGAAAAAGCTTCTTTTGAAAATGTGCAATGGGCTGTTAAGAATCTTGGATTAGAAGAATTTGTTAAAAATCTTCCCAAAGGATATGACACAGTAATTGATCCTCAAGGAAAACAGTTCTCGCAGGGAATTATTGATAAAATATTATTGGCTCGAAGTATAGCCGACAAACCGAGAGTTCTCCTTATAAAAGATGCATTTGGTTCTTTTCTTCCTCAAGAAAAAAAGCAGATTTTTAAATTTATCTCAGAGCAAGATTGGACAATGTTGATTGCTTCGCAAGATGAATACATTGCCGAAATAGCAGACAGAGTAATTGAAGTGAAGAACAAAAAATTAACAGTTAAAAAATAACAGATGCTTAATATTTCTTCAAATAAAATAAAGGACGATATAGCTATCGAAAATTACCAAACTCTGAAAAGAGTGGAAAGTAAAGTTAGCTCGAGGGTTCTTGCCAAACTACTTACTTTTAGCTCCATTGTGTTTTTTGTGGTGCTATTTTTACCTTGGACACAAAATGTTCGTTCCAAAGGAAGTGTCACGACTTTGAAACCGAATCAAAAACCTCAAACAATTAATACTATCATACCTGGTAGAATTGAAAAATGGTACATTCAAGAGGGTGATTGGGTAAAAAAAGGAGATACAATTGTTAAACTCTCGGAAACCAAAGATGCCTATTTGGATCCGGAATTAATTGAGTTAACACAAAAACAATTGGACCTGAATGTGAGTAAAACAAACTCATACAAGGACAAAATTGTTTCTCAAAACAATCAATTGAGAGCTCTCAAAAATCAGAGAGATTTAAAGCTTGAACAAAACACCATTAAGCTTCAGCAGTTGACATTAAAAATCCAAAATGACAGCATGAATTATTTGGCGGCCCGATCAAACTATGATGTAGCTAAAAAACAATTCGATAGACAAGATAGCCTTTATAATCTTGGGTTAAAATCATTAACTGATTTAGAAAAAAGGAATTTAAAACTTCAAGAAACTAACTCTTATTTTGTGTCTGCAAAAAACAAATGGTTAAACACAAAAAGTGATTTGATTAATTTGAAAATTGAAACCACCAATATTAAAACTAAATATCAAAATGATGCTTCAAAAATTCAAGCAGAAATATTCTCATCATTGAGTAATCAGCTTGAAACAGAATCATCGGTAAACAAATTGAAAAACACTTTCTCAAATTACTCCATTCGCCAAGGAATGTATTATGTTCTTGCGCCACAAGACGGATATATTACAAAAACCTTTTACTCAGGGATTGGTGAAACAATTAAGGAAAATAGTCCCCTTGCGAGTATAATGCCTGATGATTATCAACTTGCAATTGCGCTATACATTGAGCCTGTAGATTTACCTCTAATACAATTGAATGGAAAGGTTCTTATCCAGTTTGATGGATGGCCTGCAATCGTATTTTCGGGATGGCCCAATGCGAGCTATGGAACATACCAAGGAGAAGTCTATGCTATAGACCAATACATAAGTGAAAACGGGAAATATAGGATTTTAGTGAAAGAAGACTCAACCGAATATGCTTGGCCAGATGCCCTTAGATATGGTGGTGGAACCTCGAACATGATGTTACTCAAAAATGTGCCAATATGGTATGAATTATGGCGAAAAATTAATGGATTTCCACCTGACTATTACAGAGGAACTAATATTGTTAGCAAAGGAAAATAACTCATGAAAAAGTGTATCATTTCTTTAATAGCATTGTGTTTTGGCATAATTTCTTATTCTCAAGAGAAAGTATTTTCTTACGAAGAATATATTGAGATTGTAAAAAAACATCATCCTATTTCTTACCAAGCTGGCCTTCAAATTGAACGAGGTGAGGCTTATGTAATGAAGGCAAAAGGTGGATTTGACCCAAAGTTAGGAGCGGCTATTGACCAAAAATATTTTAAAGGAAGTCAATATTACAGCCATATAAATTCAAAATTGGTAGTCCCAACTTGGTTTGGACTTTCGGCTCAAGCAGGATACGAGAGCAATGAAGGAATTTATTTGAATCCTGAATTTCAAACTCCAACTACCGGGTTAATCAATGCAGGACTTTCATTAACTTTAGGAAAGGGATTATTTATTGACGAAAGAAGAGCAGAACTTAAACAAGCAAAAATATACCAAAACAGCACCGAACAGGAACAGAGAATAATCCGTAACAAACTAATTTACAATGCATCTGTAGTATATTGGAAATGGAAAGTGTCTTTTTTGAAAATGAAAGTTTACGAAGAAGCCTTGGTCAATGCCCAAGTAAGATTTGAAGGAGTGAAACAAAGCGTGAAACTCGGTGATAAACCAGCAATTGATACAACTGAAGCAAAAATAACTATTCAAAACAGGTTAATTAAGTATGAGCAAGCAAAATTGGACTTTGAAAATACTCGATTGAAACTTGGTGTTTACCTTTGGCAAGATGGATTTATTCCTCTTGAATTAGACTCGGCAACAACTCCAAAAAGCGAATTAAATGTGGAATTGAATCCAACAAATTTTAATGATTCTATAATAGATAATCATCCAGAATTAATGCTTTATCAAAACAAAATAGAAATTCAAAAAATAGAGAACAGACTTCAAAAAGAAGGGCTCAAACCTACTTTAAATTTGAATTACAACTTTTTAAATGAGCAAGTTGGAGAAAATCCATTGCCTGATTTAAATGTGAACAATTACAAATGGGGAGCTACATTCTCCTACCCTATTTTTATCAGAAAAGAACGTGCTCAGGTTAAACTTTCGCAGATTATGTTGAACGAGACAATATCTAATACGGAACTCAAGAGAGCAACTCTTAATTACAAAATTCGATCCTCCCGAAATAATATTAACGCACTTTCCACACAGCTTGAAATTAGTAACGCTGCAGTTGATAATTACAAAAAATTATTTAATTCAGAAAATTCGCTATTCAATATCGGAGAGAGTAACGTTTTTATGATTAATACGCGAGAAAAATCTTATATAAACTCTCAGTTAAAAAACTTAGATATTTATTTTAAACTACTGAAATTCAATCAAGAGTACTCTTATAATTTAATGGAGTTTTAATGTATTACTTTTGATTCATAGCTTCCATTTTCTTTCGATAAGCATCTACTTTAAAGTACTCAACCAAACTAAATTTCCTGTCTTCAAACTTTGTGTTCAGAATCTTGTAGTGTTGAATCCTGTCAATTCGAAACGCTCGATAGGATTTTCGCAAATGACACCATGCTATTAATATCCATTTGTTTTCGACTGAATACATCGCGTAGGGTTCAACTTTCCTGAATGTAATATTCGGATCATCTGCTTTTCGATAATTAATTTCAACAAAACTTAAACTTGTAATTGCCAATTGAATTTCTGAAAGTGCATTACTGGGAACCTTTTCGTCTTTTATATTAAAGACGCGAATTTTACTGTTCAGCAATTCACTTTTCTCTTGTATAGAGGTTCTGAAAACGGATTTTATTTTGGTAAAAGCCTCATCAAAATCTTTGGCAAAAGAGGAATCATTGGTTTGATTTACTAAATGCTGAGCTGTGATTAAAGCATTAGCTTGTTTCTCTGTAAATTGGACAGGAGCAACTGTGTAGCCGTCCATTAATGTATATCCTTTTCCTTCCAAAGTTATCACGGGAACACCAGACTCTTCCAATTTTCTTATATCTCGATAAATTGTTCTTACACTAACTTCATATTTATCAGAAAGTTCTGTTGCTGTTACAATCCTTTTGGATTTTAACAGAGTAAGAATATTAATGATACGAGAGAGTTGTGACATAAAACAAAAATAGCGAATCTGCCCAAGGCGGACAAATTCGCTTATTTATTAAGAAACTTTTTTAATTAACTAAATGAATGAAGTGCAATTCTATTTCCTTCCGTATCAAAAAAGTGAGCCATAAATCCATTTTCTCCAATATCAGTTTTTGGAAAAATAATTTTCCCTCCAGCAGGTTCAACTCTTGCCAAAGCTTCATTTAAATCTTCTCCCCCTGGCAAAAATATCAGTGAACCCCTTGCTGAAGGTTCAAACCCTTCCATTTTTACTATTGCTCCACCAACTCCTTCCTCTGGGTTGTCTTTTTTAAACATACCATAGTCTGCATCACCTCCAGGCATTGGGATTTTCATTATTGGCATTTCTTCATTCATCACTGTAGAATAAAATTTGTGTGCTCTTGCGAAATCAGTTACTGGGATTTCGAACCATGCAATTGAGTTTGTCATTTTGTTTGTTTTTTGAATTAATAATATCCAAAAGTAAAATAGACGAATGACAGATTGTGTCAGGGGTAAAAATTTAGCTTAGAAAAACGACTCTTTTACCGTTTGTAAACTCATTCTGCTATTCATAAATCGAATTTTATGGAATTAATCAAACAGTTTAGGTTTGTTTTCAGTAAAAACAATAACTAAAAACTTACATTATGAAAAAATCTTTACTCTTTACAGCAATGCTGGCATTTGGAATTACTACATCAGCACAAAAACCTACGGGTTCCTTTTTTGAATTTGAATTCTCGTTAGGTAGCTTAGCAAACACTTCAACTAACACAAGTGTTACCGCATTATCTGGAACGATAACTTCCTCATCTGATAGAAATAACACTACTGCTCATGCTGCCAGTTCATCTGCTCCTTTAAATGGTGTGTCATCTGGTACTTCCAATGTTATTAACACAACCCTTTCTTTTTGGTTCAAAAAAAGAAGTAATACAAGCTCAAGAATACTGCAATTTTATGGATCAGGAGGAATAGGCTATAGAGTTCATTACAGCACAACAAAGGTGGGTTATGAAGGCAGAGTATCTGGAGGTAGAAGTGTAGGCTTCAATAAATTAACACCTCTTTCTTATGATACAAATTGGCATCATATTGTGGTGAGAACCAAAATGGGATCTGTAGGGAACAAATTTGTTCACGAATTATTCTTGGATTCAGTTAAAATATCCACCACCACAACTACACTATCTGGATTAATTACCAATTTTATAAAATCTGCTAATTTTATTGTTAATCCTATATCTGATTTTTCAGGAGATGTGGATGATATTTATTTTTACAAAAGGTACTTATCTGATGCTGAAGTTGGACAATTGTATTCTTATAATCCACCTATTAATTATGCCAATTTAACTGAAAAAACTAAACCCATTTCGGTAACAGCTTTTCCAAATCCTGCAACAGATAAAGTGACTTTTAATTCCTCTGAAAATATAAGTAGCATAGAATTATATAGCCTTACAGGTCAAAAAGTAATGACTAAAAACAACTCCAAAACTCTCGACATCAGTAGCATGGAAAAAGGAATATATATTGCAAAAATAACAACTAAAAATGGAAGCGTAGCATCTAAAAAGATTATCAAAAAGTAGTCTTTTCTTAAATTTTGATTAAATCCAGTTATAGAAATATGACTGGATTTTTTTATTTACAATTCCTCATTAAAAACATTATGTAATAGTACATTTCATAAGTACACTACACCAAATTTTTCTTCAATAATTCCCAAATCAATTTCTCCTGATTTAACTTGACGACTGGTTTCCACAAAAAAATCCTCAGCCCAGTTTCCAGGGAAAATGTAGCTAATTACCTTGGCATTTTCTTTGCCAATATTCTTCATGTAATGAGCAATTCCTCTTGGACAATGAATGGTGTCACCTGACTCAACTATTGCATTCTCCTCTCCTACTTTAACCTCCAATTTGCCTTCTAATACATGAAAAGTTTGATCTTCCCATTTGTGATAGTGGTTGGGGACAAAACCTTCAGGTTCAATTATACCATCCGTAATCACATATTCCGAATTAGTTGCTTCTTTTCCAACCACAATTCCTGTAAATTCATTTTCGGTCATCCAATATTTCTTACCAGATTCCCATTTTCTTAAAACTAATTTTTTGTCCGTTTTTTCTGATTTCATATTCATTACTAAACTTTAATTATTATAACTCCTCATTAAAAAACTCTTTGTAAAAATGTATTTTAAATCTAATAAGGATCATCTCCTGCTTTTATTGGCAACCAATATCCTTGCTCACAATCGTGTCTTTTATTAAAAAATTGTAAAGGTCTTCCGTTCGAAAACTCAATATAAAGAGTGTAATTGTCATATATCTCTAATCTATATATTTCCTCTGATTCTTCTTTACCTATTATCGATTTAAATCTCTCTAATAAATTTTCTGCTTTAGTTTCACTATTCAAAACAAATCCATCAATATAAATTGAAATATTAGGCAGTGTTAAATCAGCTTGATATAGCCAAGCAATTTCTAAAAGAGTATTCACATGAAGTTTAAACCCCTCATAAATGAAAGTTTCGGTCTCTTCATTTTCAGGCGACTGACAATGCCATGCAAATTCAAGATTATCTTTAAACTTGGGCTCAAAATCTGGTCTATCAATAAATTCAAAAGCTTCATTAATCTTAAATTTATAATTATCAATCAAAGCAAATGTTGAATATGAATTTCCTATTTCAAGATTCTCTTTTGGTAACTTATTATCAATTTTCTCTCCTAACAAAGAGTCTTTAATTTCAATAACATCTTCAGAAATTGAGCTTTCTTTTCTCTCTTCATTTACAATCACTTCATTGCAAGAAAAGAGGAAAAAGAGACAAGTTACACCAAGAATATTTTTTATTTTCATGAAATTATTTTTCTATCAAGACTACAATTCTTCATTAAAGAACACTTTGTAAAAGTGCATTTTCTTTTCCTCATCATATCCCCGTTCCATGTTGTCTTTTACGGTGTCAATTTCCTCAACGTCAATTTTTATTTGGATTCGCGTATCCAGAGAAATTTCAGATTTTATTTTCTTCTTTTCTTTCTTTAATGTGGTTTCAGAAATATTGAAACTCTCATCCAATTCAACTTGATTGGCAGCTTTGTAAGTTTCTTTGTATTCTTCAAACTTATCGCTTACATCAAAAGGTGCAAGAAGCTCCTCTTCGATAATTTCTTTATTGATAAACTCATTGTCATTGAACACGCGCATGGTTTGGTTCAAGAAATCCTTTTGAGCATATGAATCATTTTCTTCAATTAAGTTTGCCGAGAAATCTTTGATTAAATTTAAGTAGTGCTTGGTTTGGTAGGAATCATTCTTTACATCCTCCAAACCTAAGAAAGATTGTTTCCAATACACTGCATCATAAAA
>JBMYYT010000072.1:0-10502 GCA_049609665.1 Flavobacteriales bacterium
AAGCAAAAGCATATGCCTCAACTGCAAATGGAAAAGGAACAAAAGCTTTAGGGTCATATTCTTCTTCACATGGTTATTATTCACAATCTTATGGAAATCAATCATTTGCTTTTGGAAAACAAACAAAAGCGTATGGAGCCTCTTCAACTTCCTCTGGGAGCAATACAATCGCAAATGCCGATATCTCTTCTGCTTCTGGAATCGGAACCAAAGCAAATGGATATGCTTCTACAGTTATTGGCTCTTACAACGACAGTATCGTATCCAAACAAGTAGGGATAACCAATTCAACACCTCTCTTCATTATCGGAAATGGCGATTCCTACTCAACAAGAAGCAATGCCTTCACCGTATTCAAAGACGGTAGAGTAAAAATTAACCAAGAATACACAATGCCAACAGCCGATGGAGATTCCAACCAAGTAATGACAACCGATGGGAGCGGAAATCTTTCCTGGCAAAATGCTTCTGGAAGTGGAAGTAGAGTCTTTGAAATCAATGATTCCAATGTAAGAATTACTGGCGGATACGACACGCTAAATTTTGTTTTCGGTAGCCCTCAAATGGATGATGATGGAACCCCTGATAATAACAATCGAATGTTTTACAACAAAGATAAAGGAGCATTTAGAGCAGGTGGAACCTTGGGTAAAAATTGGGATAAGGACAGTATCGGAGACTTTTCTTTTGCCTCCGGACTAAGCTCAAAAGCTAAAGGATATGCATCAACAGCGATGGGGAATTTTTCCGAAGCAACAGGAGATTTTTCTACTGCATTAGCACAGAGTAGAGCAACTGGATTTTTCTCACTTTCAGCAGGATTGTTTTCTGAAGCAAGCGGATCCAACTCAACCGCAATAGGATATTATGCTACTTCATCTGGAATTTATTCTACTTCAATCGGTTATTTTTCTAATGCCCCTGGAGAATCTTCTTTGGCTACTGGTGCTTTTACAGAAGCTTCTGGTCAATCATCCACTGCATCAGGAAGTTTTACAAAAGCAAATGGAGACTACTCCACTGCAATGAATAACTTTACCACTGCCAACGGACACTCTTCCACGGTAGTTGGAATTTTTAACGACACCCTGGTTTCGGTACAAAATGCTCTGACAAACAGCACTCCATTATTTATTGTAGGAAACGGAAATAACCCTGCTTCTCTTAGCAATGCATTAACGGTTTATAAAAATGGAGATGTGGAGATTAATGATGCCTATACCCTGCCAACAAATGACGGAGCAACAAACCAAGTGATCACAACAGACGGAAGTGGAAACCTTAGTTGGCAAAATATTGCTGGAGGAGGCAGTGCAGTTTTTCAACAAAATCAAGACGATATCCGCTCACCAGGAGGCTATGACTCATTAAATTTTGTATTTGGAAGCCCACAAATGAATGACGATGGTAATAATGATCATTTGAATAGAATGTTTTTTAATAAAGAAAAGGGAGCTTTTAGGGCGGGAGCAGGAGCTTTAACCTCAGTTACTGTTAAAAAGAATTGGGATAACGATAGTATTGGAGAATACTCTTTTGCAACTGGAATGGGAACAAAAGCTTCAGGAGAAGGGTCTTCTGCAATGGGCTATTACTCATATGCTACAGGAGATTTTTCTTTTGCAACAGGTATTTCTGCAAAAGCATCTGCATATAATGCTTTTGCAGCTGGACGTAGCACAAAAGCTTCGGGAGATTATTCTTCAGCATTGGGGTATTTTAGTGAAGCAAGAGGAGGTATTTCTACAGCAATTGGAAACAATACTGAAGCAAGAGGGTTTTGCTCTATGGCTTTCGGAAGTTATACCTTGGCAAAGGGACATTACTCTTTGGTGATGGGGAAATGGAACGATACAACTTTTAGTGCAACTAATATTTTTGAAATTGGTAATGGGACTAATAACTCAAATAGAGAAAATGCATTAGAAATCACAAGTACAAATAACGCCCATTTCAGTGGAAGCGTATTGCCAAGTGCCAGTCCACATGCTTTTTTTGCCGGCTATAATGTTGGGAATAGCAGTTTTAGATGGAATACCGTGTTTGCAAACAATGGGGTGGTAACAACATCTGACACCACAAGGAAAACGAACATTCAGCCTCTTAGTTATGGGTTAGAAGATTTAATGAAAATTAAAACTATCTCATTCAACTGGAAAGGAGATGAAAGACAGACAACTAAAATTGGATTCAATGCACAAAACTTGCTTCAAGTAATCCCAGAGGTAGTTCAAACTCATAGCGATCATACCGATAGAACTACTGGCGAAACAACTTACAAAGAAAACGAAACGTTAGGAGTGTTCTATTCAGATATGATACCAGTGCTTACTAAGTCTATTCAAGAACAACAAGAAATGATTAAAGCTCAACAACAACAAATCGAGGAATTGAAAAAGATGCTGCTGGAAGTTAAAAACGACAAATAACTAACGATGTTACACTAAGCACATATTTTGTAAACCTCTGCAATCAATCGGTTTCAGAATTGGATTTATCTTGTTTTGTATTTAAATTCAACCTATGAGACCTTTTGTTCTTCTTTCAGTTTTTATTTTGTTATCAATCAATTCGATTTCTAAAGATGAAAATTTCATTAAATCCGATTCTATTAAAGTTTCAGAATTAGGAAGCCAAATCGAAAAATTCAACTTCAATAAACCGGATAGCACCCTATTTTATATTCAAGAATTAAAAAATTATGCTACCCAAGAAAACTCCATTAGAGGTTCTTACTATTACTGTTTTTTTAAATCCTACTATTATAGCCTTTATGATCAAACAAATAACTTGGACAGTATTGAATATTTATTACTCAAAGGAATCGAGTATGCCAAACAAATTCCCAAAGAATCTACTTTTAAGCAAGCAGAATGCTATTACAGTCTCAGCTATAGTTATGCTGTGCAATACAAAAACGATAAAGCACTTTTCTATGCCAACAAAGGATATCAATTATCTACCGACAACGATGATATAAGAGGAACAGGTATTATGAGCATGTGTTTAGGAAATATTTATTTCTACAATTTCAGAAAGTACGATTCTGCACTTATCTATTATAAAATTGCCGATAGTACAATCCGGATTACCGACAATCAATCCAAGGATTTAGCTTTCTTGAATACCTCAATGGGGCAGATTTTCTTTGAAATGAAGAATTTCCCGAAAGCATTGAGCTATTTTACTGAAGCCAAAAGATTATATGCCATTTACAAAGATGAAGTTAATTTACATTTGATGCGAGATCGAATTGCTGCTATTCGAATAGAAAACAAGGAGTTTAAATCCGCCATATCTATTTTGGATTCCAATTTATCCTATTATCAAAAGATTGATTTTTCACTGAGAATTTTTGAAACCAGCAAACTTTTAGGATACACCTATCGAGATGCTGAAAAATTAAAAAAAGCAGTTCCCTATGCAGAAATTGCAATGAACACTGCTATCCAAATGAAAGATACTTTTAGAATAGTAGAATCCATGATTTTAAAAAGTAAATTTTTACTGCTTCTAAACAAACCAGAAGAATCGATAAAATTAGCAACCCAGGCAAATAATTTGGCCAAGGAAAAAGAATACTTAGATCCCAAACTTTGGGCCACTGAAATCTTACATAAAGAAGTTGGAAACTACAAAAAAGCATACAGCCTCTTTTCTGAGTATAAGACATTGAGCGATAGTATGATCAAAAACAAACAAGAAGACGTTGCCCTCGAAATAGAAGAAAAATACCAAGCAAAGCAAAAAGAAGAGGAATTATTGACTCTTAAAGCCGAGCAGAAGCTTGAAAATGAGCAAAGGAAGAATCAGCAGGCTAAATTTATTGGCGGAATTATCTTATTAGTTTTAGCAGGGATTGTTCTATTTTTCCTATTCAGAAATCGTCAAAAAACAGCTAATAAACTAAAGGAATTGGATGAAACCAAAACACGTTTCTTCGAAAATATTTCCCATGAATTTAGAACGCCATTGACTCTTATCAAACTACCGATAAGTCAGTCTTTAAAAACCAAAATACCACTTAGCGAGCAGGAATTAAATATCATGCACAACAATTCAAGCAGGCTACAAAACTTGATTGAAGATTTACTTTCCTTATCGGAATTGGATGCAGGTAAAATGATCGTTAACAAAGAAGAAGAACAGCCTCTTAAACAAGCCAGAACTCTCTGTTCTCAATTTGATTCTTATGCAACAAGTAAAGGGATTTCCTACCTTAAGATTGTGGAAGAAAAACATATTTTAGCCCACTATGACACTTCCGTATTGGATAAAGTAATGACCAATTTAATTTCTAATGCTATAAAGTATTCAAACAAAGGCGGGGAAGTAACCGCAAGAGTTTCACTTGAAAATGAAAACTTAGTCATGGAAATTTCTGACACAGGACAAGGAATTTCTAAACAAGATCAAGAAAAAATATTTGATAGATTCTATCAAGTAGGTGAAAAAGATGAAACTATTCAAGGTTCTGGAATAGGGTTGGCATTGGTAAAAAGAGTATTGGAATTAAACAACGGAAGCATTTCTGTACAGAGTGAATTAGGAGAAGGAAGCACATTCACTGCTATTCTTCCCTTAGAAAAAATCCTAACCATAAACACGTCTTCATCCGATTTTGACATTCCAAAATCAAAAAACATAATCATTAACAAAAAGGAAAACCTAATTGAGGAAGTAGAACTATCTAATAAGCCAAAATTATTGATTGCCGAAGATAACGTAGAACTCGCAGACTATCTCAAGGAGTTATTTCAAAATAAATATCAAGTAATTACTGCTACCAATGGAAAAGAAGGCTTAGAAAAATCCATCGAAGAAGTTCCAGACATTATTATTTCGGATTGGATGATGCCCGAAATGAACGGAATAGAATTCTTGAATGAAATCAAAACTAATCCTGTAACCAGCCACATTCCTTTTGTGTTACTCACAGCAAAATCTGAAGTAAAAGACAAAATTACTGGATACGAAACTGGAGCAGACGCTTACTTTGGTAAGCCATTTAATTTTGAAGAACTAAGAGCGCAAATTGTTAACCTCATTAATCTCCGAAAAAATTTAATTGAAAAATACTCTGAATCCAATACCATTCCAGAAGGAGTAGTGACAAATTCTCAAGATGTAGAATTTTGGAATCAGTTTAAAACCTTCTTGGATGAACATTTGATTAACCCAGAATTAAATTCAATTACCATTGCCGAGGAATTAGGGATGAGCAGAATGCAACTTCATAGAAAATTAACTGCTCTCACAGGACAATCCGCAGTGAACATTATTCGTAACCAACGAATGATAAAAGCTACTCAACTGTTAGCCGATCCTTCCGTGCGAGTTTCGGAGGTGTGCTACGAAGTAGGTTACACCGATAAGTCTGCATTTTCGCGAAGTTTCAAGAAGGAATTTGGGGTTACACCTACCCAATTTCAGAAAAATTTAGAGAAATAATCAGGATTAAATATCTGAAAAACAATAGATAACATCAGTTGTTACACAAAGCACATCACTCGTTACACCCTATCATCAGTTCCGAACACATCACAACTACATTTACTTAAGAAAACGATAAAAAATCTATTAATCTTAAACAAATTCGTTATGAAAACTTTAATCAAAATTCTATTAGTGTTAAGTGTTCTTACTTTAAGTCTGACCACTTTTTCACAAGCCCCAGAGGGGATCAATTATCAAGCAACTGTAAGAAACAGTTCAGGAGCATTAATGACCAACCAATCCGTTACGGTAGTTTTTGCAATTAACCAAACTTCGGCAACTGGAACCACAGTGTATCAAGAATCACATTCGGTAACTACCAACTCCTATGGAGGATTCAATGCAGTGATAGGAGCGGGAACAGCTTCCACAGGAACTTTCAGCTCTATCAATTGGGGAACTAATTCCCATTACCTTAATGTAAAGGTAAACGGCAATGATTTAGGAACTACTCAATTAATGAGTGTACCTTACGCTTTGTACGCTAAAACTTCGGGAAGTTCTACGGCAGGACCTTCTGGAAAAACAATTTTAAATGGAACAACTATCCCTACAAGCTCAACAGGAACAATAGGTGATTTTTACATCAATACATTGACCTTAGAGTTATTTGGACCAAAAACTTCCTCTGGTTGGGGAGTTGGTGTTTCGTTAAAAGGACCTAAAGGAGATACCGGTGCTATTGGACCGCAAGGGCAACAAGGACCTATTGGAATAACTGGTGCTCAAGGAATTCAGGGGATACAAGGAGTTGCTGGACCAAAAGGGGATACTGGTGCAACTGGACCACAAGGGCCAATTGGACTACAGGGACTAAAAGGCGACCAAGGAATTCAAGGAATTGCGGGACCAAAAGGAGATTCAGGTGCGATGGGACCACAGGGAATAGCTGGACCACAAGGGCCAATGGGACCGCAAGGTAATCCAGCTACAGATGACCAGAGTATTGATAGTTTAACTTTAAACGGAGATACGCTTACTGTGTATATCGAAAATGGAAATTCTGCAAGTGTGGTGTTGTCTCCGCATACAAAACATGATATATTTGAAGTTCATAATGATATGATAAGGCCAAAGAGTGGATTGGACAGCCTAAGTCTTTTAGTTGGAAGTACTCAAATAAATAACGATGGAGATCCAGCTCACTACGTTAGACTATTTTTTGATAAGGAAACGGGCGCATTCAGAGTTGGAAAAGATTCTGCCGGTAGATGGGACCAAAATCAATTAGGTGACCACTCATTTGCTACTGGATTCCATACCTTAGCTTCTGGAGACTATTCCACTTCATTAGGAAGAGCTACAAATGCTATAGGCAGGGGGACTTTAGCCACTGGAATTGCCACTCACGCAAAAGGAGATTTCTCTACCGCTCACGGGAGTAACAGCAGAGCCAATGGATACAGCTCCATGGCAATAGGTAGGTATGCATTTGCAAATGGAGACTACTCCTTTGCAACAGGACATTTTGTTAAATCACATGCCGATAACTCATTCTCGGCAGGAGAAAGGCTAAATGCTAACGGATATTCATCTACAGTAATAGGAATGTATAACGACACCTTAGTATCCATACAAAGTTTTGCTGACAGCACAACTCCACTATTTATTATTGGAAACGGAGATAATAAAGCATTAAGCAATGCATTCACGGTTTTTCAAGATGGGAGAGTAAAAATAAATCAAACCTATACGTTACCAACATCAGATGGAGATTCCAATCAAGTAATGACCACAGATGGTGCTGGAAATTTATCCTGGCAGAATGCAGGAAGTGGCTCAGTAGTTTTTGAAAACAATAATGGAAATATTAGACAAACTGGAGGTTACGATACTTCTAACTTCATTGTAGGTAGTCCACAAATCAACAATGACTTTAATCCTGATCATAAAAACAGAATGTTCTATGACAAAGAATCTGGAGCCTTTAGAGCCGGTTCGGCTTCTATGGAAGGATGGGACCAAGATAGTTTGGGACAAAGTTCTTTTGCAACAGGTGCAAATACAAAAGCAACTGGAACCTATTCTACTGCTACGGGAGTGTTTAACCAAGCAAGAGGAGAAGCATCAACTGCAATGGGTAGTTTTACTCAGGCAAATGGTAATGGTTCTACTGCTGTGGGAGAATCCACAACTGCAAATGGGAAAAACTCTGTTGCTACAGGTTCTTATACCTCTTCAAACGGAAAATCTTCACTTTCAACCGGTGTAGCTTCTCAAGCTAATGGGGATTATTCAACTGCTCATGGTAATAACTCAAGGTCAAATGGGAGTAGCTCCATGGCAACTGGAAGGTATGCTACTGCTAAAGGTTCGAATTCATTAGCATCAGGTAGTTTTTCCACGGCTAATGCTAATAACACAATGACTGCAGGAGAAAGAATTACCGCAAACGGATATGCTTCAACAGTAATTGGAATGTATAATGATACTTTGGTTGCTATTCAAAATTCGGCAGATAGCACAACACCTTTATTAATAGTAGGTAATGGAGAAAACGGTGCACCAAGTAATGCCATGACCGTTTTCAAAGATGGAAGAGTAAAAATTAACCAAGAATACACCATGCCAACTACGGATGGTTCAAGTAACCAGGTTATGACAACTGATGGAGCTGGGAATTTATCATGGCAAAATGCGGGAAGTGGTTCAGGAGTATTTGAAAATAACAATGGAGATATAAGACAAACAGGAGGGTATGATACGGTTAATTTTGTTATTGGAAGCCCTCATATAAACTATGATGGCAATATAAATCATTATAACAAAATGTTTTTTGATAAAGAATCTGGATCTTTTAGAGTAGGAACTATTGACAATGAAAATTGGGATAAAGATAGTCTTGGAAGAAATTCTTTCGCGAGTGGAACAAACGTTTATGCAAAAGGAGATAATTCTGTTGCTTTCGGTGCAAGAAATGTTGCAGAAGGAGATAATTCTTATGTAAATGGAATTTATAGTTACGCAAAAGGTGATTTCTCAGAAGCAAAAGGATTCGCAAGTTCTTCACTGGGAGATTATTCAGAAGCATCAGGTGCGTTCGCAGTAGCTAAAGGATATAATTCCAAAGCCTCGGGAGAGGGTACCTCAGCAAATGGAGACTATTCCATTGCTTCTGGATATAACACTCAAGCCAATGGTTATATCTCTACTGTAATAGGTTCATATAACGATACGCTCGTGGGTGTTCAAAGTGCTTTAGATAGCACTACTCCTCTTTTTATCATAGGAAATGGTGAATATGGTGATTTAAGCAATGCCTTCACCGTATTCAAAGACGGAAGAGTAAAAATTAACCAAACTTATACATTACCAACTACTGATGGAACAAACAACCAAGTAATGACTACGGATGGAGCAGGAAACCTTTCTTGGGAGAATGCAGGAACTGGTTCAGGTGTTTTTGAAAATAATAATGGAGTGGTTCAAAACTCTGGAAATTATAATTCGGACGATTTTGTTTTTGGAGATACTGTTTTGGATTATTATGGTTTTGTTGCTGCATCGAAAAGAAAAATGTTTTTTGATAAAAGTAAAGGTGCCTTTCGAGTAGGAAGTCAAATGGCACAAGTTTGGGACGAGACATCATTAGGGACAAATTCTCTTGCTTCTGGTGTAGCCACTCTTGCAAGTGGTAACAACAGTGTCGCTTTTGGAGCAGAATCTATTACAACTGGTAATAATTCTATTTCTTCTGGACTTCGTACAAAGGCAAGAGGAGAAAACTCAACTGCTTTTGGTCGTTCTACAGAAGCCCAAGGGAATGGAACATTTGCAAGCGGTGAATATTCGATAGCACAAGGTGTAATATCTTCAACCTTTGGTAAACGTAATATTGCGAACGGATATTCCTCAACAGTTGTGGGTATTTATAATGATTCTTTAATTGCTGTACAAACTTCAGTAGACAGCACTACTCCTTTATTTATTGTAGGAAATGGTGAATATGGTGTTTTAAGCAATGCCTTCACCGTATTTAAAGATGGTAGAGTAAAAATTAACCAAACTTATACATTACCAACTACTGATGGAACAAGCAACCAAGTAATGACAACAGATGGGGCAGGAAATTTATCTTGGGCTTCTTCTGCTTTTGAAAATATTGGTGGAGTTATACGTAATAAGGGATATAACCCTACGGAAGATTTTTTATTCGGAAGTCGTTCAATGTTTTATGATGGGTTCAGCAACAATTCATATAAAATGTTTTATGATAGGAGCAAAGGTGCGTTTCGTGTAGGGAGGGTAACATCAGAAAATTGGGATCAAGATAGTCTTGGAAATTATTCATTTGCTGGAGGGGATAATACTAAAGCTAAAGGGAATAATTCAACTGCTTTTGGAAAAAACACACAAGCTATTGGTAATTATTCAACTTCTTTAGGTTATTATACAGTTGCTGTTGGATCTAACTCAACCGCATTGGGAAGCTACAATGAAAGTAACTCAAATCACTTGTTTTCTATTGGTAACGGATTTAATCATTTGACTCGTAGAAACGCATTACATATATTTTCGACTTCTAATAATATGTATACAGCAGGAAACTTGTATCCAATGGTTAGTGGTACCAAGTCTTTAGGCACATCTACACTCAAATGGTCAGCTGTATATGCAACAAACGGAACTATCCAAACTTCTGATACTACGCTTAAAACTAACATTGCTCCATTGAGTTATGGATTGGAAGAGTTGATGAAAATTAAAACCATCAGCTACAACTGGAAAGATGACGAGAGACAAGTGAAAAAAATCGGGTTCAATGCTCAAAACTTACTTAAGATAGTCCCAGAAGTAGTGCAAACTCACAGTGAAGTAACCAACGAAGAAACAGGAGAAGTAACTTACGAGGAGAATGAAACTTTGGGAGTATTCTACAGCGATATGATTCCTGTATTGACAAAATCAATCCAGGAGCAACAAGAAATCATCAAAAAACAAGAGGCAGAAAACGAAGAGCAAAAAGCCGAAAACAAAAAGCAAACAGAGGAGTTGGAAAAAATGAA
>JBMYYT010000073.1:0-10429 GCA_049609665.1 Flavobacteriales bacterium
TCTTGAGTAAAACTCAGTTTCTCTCCACGAGCCACGTTTATTTGTTCTTTCACTAAATCTATTCCAGTAATCATTTCACTTACAGGATGTTCTACTTGGAGGCGAGTATTCATCTCTAAGAAATAGAAATTCTTGTTTTCGTCCATTAGGAACTCAACCGTTCCTGCTCCGTAATAATCACAACTTCTTGCTACGTCACAAGCTGCTTCACCCATTCGTTTTCTTAATTCATCAGAAACCGAGGCAGAAGGAGCTTCCTCAATTACTTTTTGGTGTCTTCGTTGAATAGAACATTCTCTGTCAAATAAATAGACTACATTTCCATGAGTGTCAGCAATCAGTTGTATTTCAATGTGTTTTGGACTCCCAACATATTTTTCAATAAATACTTCTCCATTCCCGAAACTTGAGACAGCTTCGGAAACTGCTCGTTCCATTTGTTCTTCAAATTCTTCTTCATTTTCCACCACTCTCATTCCTTTTCCACCTCCACCAGCAGAGGCTTTTACCAAAATAGGGAATCCAATTCCTTTTGCAATTTCTTTGGCTTTAGGAATGTCTGTAATCGCATGATCAGTTCCCGGAACCATAGGAATGTTATACGCTTTCACTGTATCTTTTGCCATCAATTTGTCTCCCATTAATTCTATGGATTTGGGTGATGGACCAATAAATGTAATTCCAGCTTTAGTCACATTCTCAACAAACTCAGAATTCTCAGACAAGAACCCATATCCTGGATGGATTCCATCTACATTTAGTTCTTTACAAATCTCAATGATTTTATCTCCTAACAAATAACTCTCTGCACTTGGTGGAGGTCCTACGCACACTGCTTCATCGGCATATCTCACAAAAGGAGCATTTCTATCCGCTTCCGAATAGATGGCTACAGTTTTGATATTCATTTCTTTGGCAGATCGCATTACTCTCAATGCAATTTCTCCTCGGTTGGCTA
This sequence comes from Flavobacteriales bacterium, assembly GCA_049609665.1. GTDB lineage: Bacteria > Bacteroidota > Bacteroidia > Flavobacteriales_D > CAJJDF01 > CAJJDF01. The sequence continues at coordinate 959 of JBMYYT010000073.1, forward strand.
TTAGTATTTTGTTCATTTTCTTTTTTGTGAAAAGTGATTAGAAAGAGTGATTAGTTATTAGCAAATGCTAAAATAAACTGTAAAGCTAAACTTTGAACTATAAATATAGCATTTAAGAGAATAACTATTTGGTACTTTTTTAATTTATAAAGATAAAATGTAATAATGATTCCAAAACTTAGAAATAATCCACTGAAAAATGATTCTTTCAATGCGAATGAAACAGTATATTTTGGGATTAAAATAGAATCCAATAATGAAATAGCAGTGTAGGCATAGTTAATGAATTTCAAGAAAATGAAAACTAAACCCACGAGTATTGAGAAAAACGCTAATTTTTCAAGTTTTTTGTTTTCTATTTCTTCCGTTATGTTATCGTCTATTATCTCGTTCATTTTTTAATTAAATAATTGATATATAATTGGAAAACATTTAATTTATTCACCAGTATTAATGAAGTTTTTCTTTAAACATTTTTCTAAATCTTTATAAAATTCAGCCTTACTTATAGTGTTAAAGAAAAACAAATTTAAAGTTTTATCATTTGATTTAATAATTAGTTTTTCTCCAAAATGTTTAGTTTTTTTTATCTCAATATAATTTAATCCATTGGCTTGAATAGTTATTTTACTATGACTTCTGAAATGATTGTTTATTGGGTTATTTAAAATATCGTTCGAAAAATTTGAGTAAAGTCCAGTCTGCCTATTGAGTTCAAGTTTACAACTGGTAATAAAGTTTAGCTTAGTTAATTCTACTTTATCGTTACCAACAGATATAATCCATAAATATATTTTAGAACCAAATAATCCGTAATTTTTCATTTTTCTTTATCTGATATTACTTGGTCAATAAATTCTTCCATATTTATTTTGCTTTCCCTCCTTGAGGAGGGTTAGGGAGGTGATTTTCATCTGTTGTTCACCCACCTTAATCCTCCCTCAAGGGAGGAAGTTTACCAAATTTAATTTTAAAACTTTTCACTCTTTACTTTTAACTTTTTACTTATTTAAACCCCATCCACATACCCCTGCAAATAATCAAAATAGGAGGTAAGTTCCCCGTTTTCACAAATAGTTGCTCTTTCAATTATGGTTTCTGAATCTTCTCGGATAAGACTTGGAAGTACTTTAGTGATTAATTCATTTCCAAAATCTTCTGAAGCATCCCTTGGAAGTTCGCAGGGCAAATTATCAACTGCCATTACTCCAACTGCGCTTTTGTTCATAAAATCTACCTCGCTTTCGGTTTGTGGGTTGTATCCGTACAAAGGTTCGTCAATGGTGGAAGGACGAATGGTGGAAGCTACAGGTCCATCAATGTCACAACTAATGTCTGCTACAATCTTTAAGTTAAAATCTGGGTGTTTGGCATCTTCTCTTGAAAAAATAAAAGGTGCGTCAGCATCCCAATAGTGGCATGCGATATACATGTCTCCAATATCAGAGAAACGCTTGAAATTTGAATCAAATAACTCAGGGTTTTTATAAAAATCTCCTTTGGTAAATGATTGTCCGTCTTTTCGTTTGTTATATTCTTTTACTGAGAGTTGCGTGTAAATAGGATCTTTTCGATTGCTGGTTAAAAAATCCATGGGAGATACTTCAAAAACACCTTCAACTTCGTGTAAAATTTCTTCTGCTCCTTTTCCTACTCGTCCATCTCCTGAGATAATAATTTTATAACCTTCAGGCAATTTCACTTTTTTTAATTCATCTCTTAACTCCTTATAATCATGACATTGGTTAGCTGGTTTTAAACTATAACTTCCAGACTTTAATCCATAAGCTAAAAATGAATTATAGGCCCCAACAATCCCAGCATATCTTCCAAAACCAAGGATTCTTCCATTCTTTGGATAGGTAAGAGTTTCGTAGTCCACCATTTTGATGTTTTTGGCTAACATCAATCTCAATAAATCGGCATTATAGGGTTGTTCCTTAATAGTATGCGAAAAGAAAAAATAAGTTTTATCAGGAAGCAAAGCGTCTTTTTTCACTTCTTTCACTCCCAATAATACATCACAATCAGAAACATCTGAAACTACGGTTATTCCCAAATCAGAATATTCATTGTCCTTGAATGCTCTAATATCACTGGATTGTACTTTAAGTTCAATCTCTGGGTATTCAGAAATTAATTGCTTGCAATTTTCCGGGGAAAGAGGAACTCTCTTATCTGGCGGATTTTTTGTTTCTTTTAGGATTCCAATCTTCATCTACTTATCTGTTTTATAAAACAAAAATAAGTAAATTTGCACTCAAATTAGAATTTTAAATGTTTAGACTTATAATTATCTCATTGGTTTTGTTTCCTTTATGCCTATCGGCTCAAGATAGAGGCAGATCAGCTATTGAAGGAAAAATTTATGGTTCAATTACCGATTCAGTTACGTCCTCTAAAATGGAATATGTAGGGATTGCTTTGTATAACTCTAAAGATAGCAGTATTGTAACGGGTTCTGTTTCTGATACAAAAGGAAAGTTTATGCTAAGCAGTATTCCTTCAGGAACCTATTATTTGGTGATTTCTTTTGTTGGATATACTCCAAAATATTTGTCAAACATTAAAGTCTCAGGAGAAAAAAAGAATCACGATTTAGGTAATATTTTCTTAAATAGTGATGTTACTTTAAAAACCGTTGTTGTCAGAGGTGATATTCCTACGGTAAGTTATGAAATTGATAAAAAAGTAATAAATGTGGAAGATATGACTACTACAATTGGTCAATCTGCTGCCGAAGTGCTTCAAAACACTCCATCAATTCAAGTGGATGCTCAAGGAAATGTTACCTTACGAGGAAGTTCTAATTATCAATTATTGATTAATGGAATTCCTACCGCAATGGATGCTGCTGATGCTCTTCAAGCTATTCCTGCGAGTACAATTAAGAATATTGAGATTGTAACAAATCCTTCGGCAAGAGAACAGGCAGAGGGAGTTGGTGGAATCATCAATATCATTACCAAAAAGAAAAAGCTGGAAGGGGCAAGTATGTTAGTTAATATATCTGGCGGTAATTTCGAAAGATACTCTGGGGATGTTGCAATTAATTACAGTACCAAGAAACATACTTTAAATGTTAATGCAGCTTTTAATCAGCGAAATTTTCCAAATGAAACTTTTGAGAGAAGAATTTCTGAATTTGATACATATACAACTAAAGTACTGAAAAATGGAGATGGCGCATGGAAAATGGGAGGACCAAGGATTGGAGCAGAATGGATTTATACACCTAACCCAAATCATATTTTTACTTTAGGATCGACCTTTAGCAGGAGATTGATGGAGCCTTATGACAATTCGATTTATGAGGAATTTATTGATGATTCGTTGGTAAGAAAATATGAAAACCGGTACTATGGAGATATAACCGTTACGAGTGTTTCAAATTTTTTGGCTTATCGTTATTTAATTGATACTGAAGGAAAAAACTATATAAATTTTAAAGCTATTTATAACTTAAGAAGTGTAGATGAATATGCTTTTAATGATTTTTTTGATGATGGAGGGACAAAAATAGGAGGGAATACAGCAACTGAGTTTGGACCCTCCAATGTATTCAGATTTGATTTGGATTATGTCAAAACACTCAAAAACAAATTGGTATGGGAAGCTGGATTGCAAGCTCAATTTGGATTAGCAAAAGACGATAGAGATAATTTTGAATATGACCCTGTTACCAAAGTAGATGTACGGTTGCCTTTGTTTTCAACTGATGTATTGTACAATCGAAATGTTCATGCAGCTTACAGTTTGATAAGAGGGAAAAAGAAAAAATTAGGCTATCAAATTGGATTAAGAACCGAATATACTTATAGAAATATTGAGGCTACAATGATTCCAAATGCGAGTCAAATTGTAAACAGATTGGATTGGTTTCCTTCGGCTCATTTTAGTTATAAATTGAAAGAAGATCAAGAATTATTGGTAAGTTATTCAAGAAGAATAAATAGACCGAGATCTTACTTTTTTGAACCATTTATAACATGGCAAAGTCCCTATTCTGTGCACAGAGGAAATGCCAATTTAAAACCTGAATACATCAGCTCTATAGAGGCGAGTTGGATAAAACAAATTAAGGATAAAGGGAATTTTTCTGTTGATGTCTATGCTAAACTATTGAACAATATGATTAATCGAATTCCTTCGGTTTATGATACCAATATTATTCTTGAATCTCCAGAAAACGCAGGAAATTCAACCTCTTTAGGGATAGATCCTACTTTAGTGTATTATATTAAAGATTGGTGGAATACGAACTTGGGTGTGAGTTTATTCTATTATTCAGTGACTTCCACAGCTACTGGTTCAGATGTAACAAATACTTCCTTCAACTGGAATATCAACTGGATAAATTCTTTAACCTTTTTGAAAGATTATAAATTTCAACTTATTACAAAATACCGAAGCAGAACTGCAACTCCACTGGGTTACCAAGAAGCAAGGTATGGAATGGATGTCTCATTGAGAAAGTCATTTTGGAAAAATAAATTGGCAGTTACGCTACAAGCTACAGATATTCTTTCCACTCAAAGAAATAATAATTTTAGTGAGCTTAATAATGTGTCTGTATATTCAGTTAGAGATCCATTTTCTCCTATGTATATGGTTACACTTTCTCTAAAACTAAATAATTACAAGAAAATCATGAGTAAGAAAACTCAATTGGATGATTTTTAATCGGTTAAAAAATAAATTAATTTCTTTTCAAACTGTAATCGGCAAAATAACCTTTTGAATCTTGAATTTTTTCTTTTATAGAAAAATCAGTTTTTTCTAATATTTTAGTTAAAATTTCATCGTTGTATTTTCGTGAGATTTCAGTGTGGATTTTTTCATCTTTTTCAAATTCAAAAAACTTTCCAATGCTTTTAATTTCAACTGTTTGTTTTTTAGTTGAAATCATATAGCTTTTTGCTATCCCTTCTTTTTCAGTATACTCAGGAGAATGTTTGAAAAAATCTAACTTAAAATCTCCACCTAATTCTCTGTTTATTCTTGTGAGTAAATTTAAATTAAATCGAGCTGTAATTCCTTGACTATCATTGTATGCAGGAAGTACGATTTCTCTGGGTTTAATTAAATCTACACCTAAGAGTAGTCGGTCATTTTTAGCTAAATTCTCCCCTAATTGATATAAGAATTTTGCTGATAAGTTATCGGTTAAATTTCCAATATTTGATCCTAAAAAAAGCACAATTTTTTTTAGTTCACCTTCTTTGAAAGAAGAAAGAACCTCAAAATAATCTCCTTGCTTTTGATTTACCTTCAACTGAGGTAATTCAGAGCTTAAAGAAGTCTCTAATTTATCGAGTGTATGCTGAGAAATATCTATTGGAACATACTCAAAATCATAATGTTGTTTTATTAATTCCTTTAATAATTCTTTGGTTTTAGTACCATCTCCAGCCCCTAATTCAATTAACTGAAACTTTTCTGTTTTCTTAATTTCAAAGGAGTCAATCAGATTTTGAGTTTTATGACTAAATATTTCAAACTCAGAGCGAGTTAGATAATATTCGGGCATATTCATTATCTCAACAAATAATTCATCGCCTATTTCATCATAAAAATACTTGGAAGACAATAATTTAGGGTTTGAGCTCAAGCCTTCCTCTACATCTTTTTTAAATTGGTCTGTCATATTATTTTGCAAGTCTTATTCCAGTATATTGCCATTGGTAATTCGGGTGAAAGAAGTTTCGGTAAGTGGGTCTTGAATGACCTTTTGCTGTTGCTACAGAACCACCACGAAGTACCATTTGATTAATCATAAATTTTCCATTGTATTCTCCCACAGCTCCTTCGTCTGTTATAAAATTAGGGTAGGCGAGGTAAGCAGAATTTGTCCATTCCCATCTTTCTCCCCAGTTTAATTTTGAGCTTGCTACTTCCCATTCAAATTCGGTAGGTAATCGCATTTTTTTCCAATTTGCATATGCATTGGCTTCATAATACGAGACATGGGTCAATATGGCTTTTGAATTTATTTCTTCCAATCCACCAAGTGTAAAATGACACCATTTTCCATCAACTTTTTTCCAATATAATGGATGCTGAATAGTGTTAGAATTCACCCAACTCCAGCCTTCATCCAGCCAAAAATTGAAATTTTCGTAACCTCCTGATTCTATAAACTCAATATATTCTCCATTAGTAACTAATGAGTTAGCTATTTCAAATTCATGAATAAACACTTTGTGTTTCCCTTTTTCATTATCGAAATGAAAACCGTTCCCATCGTAACCAATTTCATATATTCCTTCAGAAATTGAGGAGAATCCACTCTCCTTATTTTCTGAATTTACTAAGCTTCCATTTTCTTTATAAACTGGATGAATGGGATTTTGAGCTAATAAATATTTCAAATCTGTAACTAACAACTCTTGATGTTGTTGTTCGTGATTAATTCCTAATTCTGTTAGTGAAAGTAGTTTCGAATCATTCCTATTTTCTAATAATTCACTCATTTTTTGAGTAACAAATGTTCGGTACTTATATACCTCTTCCACACTTGGTCTTGTAATAATACCTCTATCTCCACGGTCGCTTCGTTCTCCTATTGAGTTGTAATAACTATTGAAAAGAAATCCAAAATGAGCATGAAACTCTTGATAGGACTCATCGTATTTTTTCAAAATCATTTCCTCAAAAAACCAGGTAGAGTGCGCTAAATGCCATTTAGGAGGGCTTGCAAATACTGCAGGTTGTGGAACATAATCCTCTATGTGCAGAGGTGAACAAATTTCTTCAGTTCGATGTCTGGTTGAAATAAATAGTTGCTTTAAATCCATATATTATTCTACTATTACTCCTCTCCAAAAAGCCACATATCCTTCAATGTTTCTTGCCAATTCAGAAGTCTTTGGATAATACCATGCTGCATCTTTATTTATTTTCCCATCAATTTCAATATTGTAGTAGGAGGCAACTCCTTTCCAAGGACAATTGGAGTGCAATTCACTTGTTTTAAAAAATTCTTTTTTAATCGCAGAAGGAGGGAAGTAATGATTTCCTTCAATTTGAATGGTTTCATTGCTTTCGGCAATTACGGTTCCATTCCATGTTGCTTTTCTCATATTAATTGTGTTTTTATTATTGAGGAATTATGCAAAGATTTGTGGACTGGACATTTATCTGCTATTTCCATTAATCTATTTCGTTGTTTTTCGTCCAAGTTTCCAAAAAGTTCTATTTCTCTTTTGAAGATGTCAATTTTAGATAAATTTCCTACCTCAGTTTCAATTTCTTCAATATCTCGAGCATATTCTTTTGAGTGATTCACATGCACAATTACTTTGTTTAATTCCCATTTTTTTCTGTCGGCATACATTCTCAAAGTCATAGCAGTACAAGCTCCTAATCCCGAAGATACATATTCATAAGGAGAAGGTCCAAAATCATTTCCTCCAACCGATTCAGGCTCATCGGCAGTAAGTAAGTGATTTCCTACTTTAATATCACAGGTAAAACCTGAATTCCCTAAACTTACAGCCGCTTGATGTTGGGTTACAATTTTTTCTTTTATTGGCACATCAATGTATCTCTCTACCCAACCCGAAATTACTCCACCTACATATTCCGAATCTTTTTTTCTGGTCATTAAATGGTCGGCACCATCTATGGAGACAAAGCTTTTTGGATGATGAGCAAATTGATAGAGTTCTTTGGCATTTTGTATTCCTACAGTTTCGTCTTGAGGAGAATGAATTATTAAAATAGGTTTTCTGAGGGATTTAATGCAAGTTTTCATTGATTTTGACTCAATATCTTCAATGAATTTATTACTGATATTAAACGGTCTACCACCAATGTTAACTTCCGAAACTCCTTCTTTCTTTATTGAATCTAAATCAGCACTAAATAAGTGTTGAACGTGATCTGGAGAAGAAGGCGCACCAATAGTTGCGACAGCTTTAATAGACTCTATGAGTTTGGCAGCAAAAATAACTGCTGCTCCGCCAAGAGAATGCCCTACAAGTATAGTTGGTGCTTTGTATTCTTTTGTCAAGAAATCTGAGGCAGCTATTAAATCTTCGATATTAGAGGAGAAGTTAGTGTCGACAAAATCTCCTTCACTTTCTCCAAGACCAGTAAAATCAAATCGAAGCACTGCAATTCCTTTTTTATTCAAAGCTCTCGAAATGTTTCTGATAGCTGATAAATTTTTATTGCAAGTAAAACAATGTGCAAAAATTGCAAAGTTGTGTGGCTCTTGATTATCAGGTAATTCCAATCTTGCGGATAAAGAATGATTATTAGAATTTTGAAAAGTTATTTTTTGTATGCTCATTTGAGTGATTTTATATTAATAAACTAACAAGGAATCTATTCCTTACTCTTCAAAACCTATAATATTGAGTTTATATTTATTTGTTTTAAGAAGTATAAAAAATAAAAATCTTCCTCCCCGTTTATTTTAAAAATACACCTTTTAATATTTAAGTTTGTAACTATATGAAATTCAAAATATTAAAAGGTGCTTTTTTCTGATTTTTCGGTTTGTAATTAAATTGTATCGATTGTATAAAATAAAAATATGTTACCTCAAAGAGGTGCATAATTCTAAAATAGAACTGATATATTTATTCTGAAATGATTTAGTAAATAAGATATTTCATCCTATTTAATCCCCCTTAATCTTAATTTTTTATTCATCAAATCAAGAATTTACTCTTGATTACAAAACTATTGATATGAAAATTGAAAACAAAATTATCGGTTTAATATTGGGAGTTATTTTAATAGCACCAAACAGTTTACTTAGCAGAGAATGGATAGGTTCTCCAAAAAGGAACAATGCCAATCAAATTGCAGCAAGATCCTCTAATTGTGCTCCAGCAACTCAAAATAGAGTACTTGAATTTAATAATGCAAGTGCCTATATTGAGAATAGTGGTTTACTTTGGTACAACAGGTCTTTAGGAAGAGCATCATACATTATTCCAAAAGATGCGGGAACTTCTCCTATATATGCAGGAGGACTTTGGATGGGCGGAGTTGACCCAACTGGACAATTAAAATTGGCTGCGATAAGATTTAGGAATCAAGGAAATGACTATTGGCCAGGACCATTAACCGTTGATCATTCCTACAAATTAAAAAACAATCAAAAACCTTATGGTAATGCAGAAACTTCGCAAGAAGAATGTTCAAAATGGGATAAATTTTACGTCATTTCAAGAAAGGAAGTTGCCCTCCATAGAGCTTGGATTGCGAACCCATCTGATTATCCTGATTATACAATTCCTAAAAGCATAAAAGAATGGCCTGCACATGGAAATTCGAATCAGGATAGATACATTGCTCCTTTTTTTGATAGTGATAATGACGGAACTTATGATCCAGAAAAAGGGGATTATCCTCATTATCATTTTGAAGAGGATGAGGAATACAATTGCAGATCAACCAGAGACATTCGTCTTTTTGGAGATAAAACAATTTGGTGGATATTTAATGATAAGGGGA
>JBMYYT010000074.1:0-10425 GCA_049609665.1 Flavobacteriales bacterium
GAATTGCTGACCCAGGCGCTGAAGTTGCTTCCATAGCTCACGAGCTTCATATTAAAGTAAAACCTTTGGTAGGTCCATCCTCAATTTTGCTGGCTTTGATTTCTTCTGGAAAAAATGGGCAGAATTTCACTTTTAATGGATACTTACCTAAAGAAAGAGGAGAACGAATTAAAAAATTAAAAAGTTTGGAACGATTATCGCGGGAAGGAATAACACAAGTTTTTATGGAAACTCCATTCAGAAATAATCATCTTATCGAAGACATTTTATTGCATTGCGAAAACAATATGAAACTGTGTATTGCTGCTAACATAACCTTGTCAAACGAAAAAATTAAAACTAAAACAATTGGAGATTGGAAAAAACAAACTCCTGACTACCACAAAGATTATTGCATTTTTGTGCTTTAAGAAACTTAAACTCATGAAGAAAAACCTTCTCATTATTTTATCGCTTTTTGGTTTTCTATTTGGAAATGCGCAAAAATCTAAACTTACTATCCACAATAAAAATGGATTTGTGAGCCAAACAGGATATTTGAGCAACGGCTATAAAGAAGGACAATGGATAAATATAAATCGAAGAAATGACACTTCTTTTTATGTATATAAAAAGGACAAACTGGTTTACAAAGAAATTCCTAAGAAGTATACTTATGGAAAATTCAAAGGTAAAACTGTTGTTCAGAAATTCTATACGAATTACAACAAAACATCGATAAGCAACTATAATGTAAGTATTTGCGAAAACGAAATAACTACGTTTTCTAAAAGTTTAACCTGCCCGTATTACAGCAAACCGTACTACAAATATCAGATGATTGGAGATTCGAGAAATTTAAAAACAATCGTTCAACAATTTGACCTGACCATGACTGTCTATCCGTTGAAAGATAATTTCGGGACAAAATATGACAAGAATCTTAAGAAAAAACTTCCTCATCTTAGTAAAATTGAATTCGAAATTGATCCAGATAACGGCTACAGGTATATCAAGGATTTATCTATTTACTATAATGGACAAAAGACAGATCAGAGCAAGAATGGGGTGCCAACAGAAAAAGAAGGAGATCGTTATGAAATCTTATCTTCGGAAAGTTATTTCTTTCAGGAAGAGAGTGTGATAGCCTTGAAAAAAAATGGGATTCTTATTTTCAAAGAGATTTTTTTTAAAGGAATGCCCGTTTCCTTTGCCTCATTTCATGATAATGGAAATCCAGATGTAAGTTTGACTTTCAAAAATGGATTGCCTCATGGAAAATATTCTTCGTATCATGAAAATGGAGAAAAAGGGGTAAGTTGTTTTTTCGAGGATGGTGTGCTACAAGGAAATTTTGATTATTACAACCCAGATAGAAGCATAAAATTTTTGACACAGTTTATTGATGGAAGAATAGATGGAAAAGTTCAGGGAAGTGACCGAGTGTTGTTATATAAAGATGGAGTCATTCTTCAATCTATTGTTGAAAACAATGCAGGTGAAGTCATTAAATGGACTTCGGGTTATAATTCCTTTAAATTAAATAAGAATATTGAAGATGTAAAAATAGATGGAGTCAAATATCAATACGATCGAGTGAAAAAAAGGTATACTCAATTTTTTTACCATGCGGGTGACGAACATTTTAGATACACCGATTACGGAAAACAAAACTTCATTTTGATTAATTATCAACAAGATAAGAATAACTGGTTTTCGCTTTACTTAAAAAGTGACGGAGAGATAAAAGACGATATCAATCTCAACCTTGATGGGAAAAACTATAGAAAAGAAGCGAAAAAAGTAAAGCTCAAATTGATTAAGAAGCATTTTTTTAATGTGAAAAAGTTTTCTTTTCCAGACATACTAAAAATAGTCGAATTCCAAGATGGCGAAACAATAGTGAGACAGACTTTTCTTCCTACTGGCACGAAATGTTTAGAAGAGCGGTTTGTAAAAGGAAAACTAACCGGGAAAAGATTGATGTGGGGATTAAAAGGAAATTTAACCCAAGAAGTAAACTACCTCAACAATCACAACGAAGGTAATTTGACAACTTATAATGCTAAGGGAGAAATAATTGAAAGCGGATCCTACAAAAATGGAGTGAAAAATGGCGAGTGGAGAAAAGTTGAAAGAGACGTCCTTTACTCCTACTACCATGAAAATTCTAATACTGCTAAAACCATAAAATCTTATTTCAAAAATGGAGATTTAAAATCCGTTTATACCAAAACGGATTCTGGGAATTATCAAATTCAATTCAACGAAGATGGCTCAAGAAAATCAGAATATTTCAGAAATAAGAGAGGAAAAACGCATGGGCCTTTCTTCAACAGTTGGGGAAAAGGTAAAACCGTGAAAGGAAATTATGTCAATGGATATCAACATGGAGAGTTTTTATATTTCAACGAAAAAGGGAAATTAGAAAATAAAAAATATTTTGATTACGGCAGAGTTACAACAAAAGCCAAAACAAAGACTTTAAACTCTGACTGTGCTTGCCCTCAAGAGTTTAACGCAAGAAGCGGAAGTGTATATTATCCTGCTTTATATGATTTAATTGATTATAAATCATTTAGTAGCATGTATTCCAATATATTTTACATCACAGAAGAAAACTACAATAAAGTTTACATGAAAGGCATGCAAACTTCTCATTCTGGGGATAATACGACTCGGTTCTTTGGTTTTGACTGGATAGGACTTTCCAAAAAAAATGCGTTGTCCTTGGTTCAATTCCAAGGAGTTGACTTGATGATAACCCCCTGCAAAAAGACCGGTGAGATTGCAAATAGAAATATGACTATCAACTACACACATCGACTGGAGAGATATTCCAGTTTGTTTGATGAAGAAGTAGAAGATTTTAAAATGACTTCCAAAAATATATTTCTTTTAGTCCTTGAAATGTCAAATGTTGATGAAGAAGATTTTTTAAGACAAAACTACCCTGAAATTGAGAAGCTTAGCTCACTCATTAAATACTTGAACAAAAAAGGATTTAAGATTGAAACAACATCCGAATACAATGATCAAATAATAAAATTTTATGATTACATCGAAGAAGAAGATAAATTCGATGAGTTTTTCAATCAAATTTACCTCAAAGATTTCAACCATGGAATACTAGACAAAAAGAAGAATCCAAGAGGTTACAGAAACTTTGAAACTGCCATGAATCAATACTTTTATGAATGGCTAAGAGGGTATTCTACAATTAACCAAATAAAGAAATATATCATTGATTATGATGCATCTATGGAAATAGACGGAGGAAGATATGCTTTTTCTCATCCTTCTATAATTCATAAAAGTATTCCTACTCCTTTGTTTTTTAATTGCAAATTAATTACCGTTAGAGAGAAACTTAATTTTAAAGAAATAAAGGACATTTGTATTCAACCAAAAACTTATGTAAAAGGAACAAAATTTGAAATTCAATCTGTAAATGGTATCGCAATAATCAACAATCAATTAGTATGGAGTTGCACTGGAAATTACAAAGGAGTATTTCAAAAAATGAATTTTGAAATTAGATTTGACAAGTCTTCTCTTAGTATTAAAGTTCCAACCAGATTATTGAAAAAATCTGATTCAGAGAGATTAATGAGTGAAGGAAAAGGAACTTATAATCCGAACAACGAATCCATTGAAATAGAAATTAAAACTCCATCTGTTAGAGCGATAAAGATTAAGAAATAACTTGACAGTCCAATTTTCTTAGTCAATTATCGTTAAATTAGCAGAAATAAATTTATTAGCAATGAAATTAAAGTCTCTTATATTAACATTTTTCCTCTTCTTAGGAGTTCTCTCTTTTAGTCAATACGACCCAGATTATAGTGACGATCAAGAGTATGACATCAATGAACTTTCGTTCAAGGATAGACTTTTTACTGGCGGAAATTTTTGGGCAAGCTTTGGGCAAATAAGTTCAGTTGAAATCTCTCCAATTTTGGGTTACAGAATTACGAAAGATTTTTCGGCTGGAGTTGGGTTGAAATACAATTGGTTCAGACAGAATCTTACACCAGCTTTTACAACCAGCATGTTTGGCGGAAGCACATTTGCCCGATATACTTTCTTCAACAGAATTGTTACACAAGCGGAGTTTGAAGCGCTTAACTTGGAAGTTTTTAATTCTTTCACCTCTTCAGAGAGAAAGTGGGTGCCTATTGGACTTGTTGGCGGAGGATATGCGGCTAACGGATTTCAACTCATGCTGATGTACGATTTGATAGGTAACGAAAACAACCCTTATATTGGAATGTTCGGACCAAACTCAAGAATCTATTTGAGAGCAGGATTTTTGATTAGCCTATAAAAAGGGACTAATTTAATTTATTCCCTTCTCCAGGAAATACCATTGAAGGCTTGTATGATTTTGCTTCTTCAAAATCCATATATCCATAACCAATGATGATAACTTGGTCTCCTACAGCTACCATTCTTGCTGAAGGTCCATTAAGACAAATCACTCCAGAACCTCTTTCTCCCTTGATAACATAAGTTTCAAGTCTTGCAGCGTTCTGTAAGTTTACAATTTGTACTCTTTCTCCTTCGATAATGTTGGAGGCATCCATTAGATCTTCGTCAATGGTTATACTTCCTATATAGTTTAATTCTGCTTGAGTAATGGATACTCTGTGAATTTTTGATTTAACGGCTTTTATCATCATAATAGTGCAAAGCTATAATTTTTTTTGAATAAAGTTTAATTAAAAAATCATCATATCGATTCCTGTGTAAGTATGTGGAGTAATCAACAATAACTCTTCCTTTACATCATCAGAAACTTCTAATCCGTTTATGAACTCTTGAATAGATTCTTGCGTCATTTTTTCGTTCTTACGAGTCAATTCTTTTAGTTTCTCATAAGGGTTAGGATAAGATTCTCTTCTCAATACAGTTTGAATTGCCTCAGCCACAACTGCCCAATTATCCTCCAAATCGGCTTTTAATGCTGCCGAGTTCAATAATAATTTACCCATTCCTTTCATCAATGACTTAAAGGAAATGATGGTATGAGACAGAGGCACACCCACATTTCTCAATACGGTTGAATCCGTTAAATCTCTTTGTAATCTTGAGATTGGAAGTTTTATTGATAAATGCTCAAAAATTGCATTCGCAATTCCAAAATTACCTTCAGCATTTTCAAAATCAATAGGGTTTACTTTATGAGGCATAGCCGAAGAACCAACTTCATTTGCTACAATTTTTTGTTTGAAATAATCCATTGCGATATACTGCCAAACATCTCTACTAAAATCTATTAAAATGGTGTTGATTCTTTTTAAACAATCAAAAAGCGAAGCCAAATTATCGTAATGCTCGACTTGAGTAGTGTATTGTGATCTCTTAAGTCCTAATGTTTTATCGACAAATCCATCAGCAAATCCCATCCAGTTAATTTCTGGATAAGCAATATGGTGAGCATTAAAATTCCCTGTTGCTCCTCCAAATTTTGCAGAATATTCTATAAGTTGTAATTGTTTTTTTTGAGCTATCAATCTCTCCACAAACACATAAATTTCTTTTCCCAAAATTGTAGGTGATGCTGCTTGTCCGTGAGTTTTTGCCAACATAGGTATTTCTCCCCAAAGGCTCGATAGACTCTTTAAATGATCGATAATTTCATTCAAAATTGGAAAATAAACCTCCTCTACAGCATTTTTCAACATCAATGGAATTGCAGTATTATTGATGTCTTGAGAAGTTAATCCAAAATGGATAAACTCTTTTGCATCCCCTAAATCTAAAGTTTCGATTTTTTCTTTGATGAAATACTCAACAGCTTTTACATCGTGATTCGTTACAGACTCTATTTCCTTAACTTTACTCGCATCCTCCAACGAAAAATCTTCATAAATTTTTCTCAGCTTCACAAACATTTCCTCGTCATTTATCTCTTCCAAAGACGGCATTGGAATCTGACATAAAGCGATAAAATATTCAATTTCAACTTTAACTCTATACTTAATCAAAGCAAATTCAGAGAAGTAGTTACTTAGTTCTTCAATTTTATTTCTATATCTTCCATCAATTGGAGATACTGCGGTCAATAAGGATAAATCCATAATCTGTTTTATTTTTTACAAAATTAGTTAAATCCCCATAAATGACTCCCAATCCTATCCTTTTATTTATAAAATCACACTAAATTTAAGTTTGGTGGCTATAATACTTCCACGATAGTTTCTTTTTGTTTATTTTTAGACAAAACAATTTTGAAAATTATTCAATGAAATTCACTAAAGATTTTAAATTAGGAATATCCAGCTATGTCCTTTCGGTTGGGTTTATTCTGCGGAATGGATTTCTAAAATACTTGCTTATTCCACTGGTGCTTTTTGGAATCATCTTTTATACTGGACATCGGTTTGAGGAATTTTCCAATAATGCGGCTGCAGCGATTGATGCTGGAAATTATTCATGGGGATTTATCGGGAAAATTGGACTTTGGATAAAACAAGGTTTTTTCTATTTGTTGAAGTTTCTTTTTGTTGATGCTACTAAATACTTAGTGATCATGTTTCTTTCTCCACTGTTAGCAATATTATCCGAAAAAACAGAAGAGATTCTAACAGGAAATAAATACAAATTCAACCTCAAACAACTGATAAAAGATGTAAAACGCGGAATAGGAATTGCTATTAGAATGTTAGTTGCTGAAGTGCTATTAGCCTATGTATTATGGGAATGGATTATCGCTCCTCTTCTTGGAGTTAATGATTTTTTAACTGACACAATCATAGTCCTGATTGGTGCTTATTTTTATGGATTTGCTTACGTAGATTACATAAATGAAAGATTAAGACTTACAATCAAAGAGAGCTGGAAATTCATGAGAAAACATGCTGGTCTTGCCTTTGCAATTGGATTGGTATATTCTTTGTTTTATAGAATTCCATCTATGATAAATCCTGATAATAAAATACTTGACACAGTTTTAGATAATTTTGGGGTGCTTTTTGCTCCAGTTTTAGCTATAGTTGCTGCTACTTTAGCAATGCATAAATTGGTTGACCTCAATAATTCTAAATACGCTAAAAAGAAAACACCAACAACACCAACAGAAATTTAAATAAAATGATCAAAAACCTAATCTTAAAACTTGCCTTTGCTTCCTTATTCTTAACCTTCGGAAACTTTAGTTCCTTCTCGCAACAGAAATTAGGTTTCTTTAAAAGAATGAAAGTCAAAAAAATTCTAAACGAAGGAAAAAGAATGACTTATGAAAACGACTATAGAAATGCGTTGAATGAATTTCGTACGGTATTGTCAATAGATAGTGCTAATGCCACTGCAAATTTCAGAGTTGCTCAATGTCATTTTAACTTAGGAAAACCAAGACTTGGAAAGCGATACGCTCTTAAAGCTTTGTCTCTTGATACAGAGGTAAACAAAGATGTTCATTATGTGCTTGCAGGTTCTTACCATCAATTAGGAGATTTGTCAAACGCCAAGAAACATTATAAAATTTTCAAGTCAAAAGCAAAGAAAAAAACCAATGAAGATTATGATACTGAAAAGTTAATTGAACAATGTATTAAAGCAGAAAAGCTAATTAAAAACCCGGTGAATGCTAAAATTGAAAACTTAGGAAGAAACATCAACTCGTTTAACCCTGAATACTCAGTATCTATTTCGGCTGATGGAAAAACAATGGTTTTTACATCCAGAAGAGCTGACACCAAAGGCGGATTGGTAGATACAGAATCTGACAACCTTTATTTTGAAGACATTTACATCTCACATTGGATTGATTCGTTAAACGAATGGAGCAAATCTGAACCTGTTAAAGGAGAAGTGAATACACCAGGTCATGACGCTGTAATGAGTCTTTCGCCAAATGGAGAATCAATGTATGTTTTTCACTCTACTCGACTAAAATCAGGAGATATTTTTGTTTCTACCAAGAAACAAGACAGTTTAGGAAATGAATCATTTGGAGAAATTGTTACTGCCGATAAAGGGAGAAATATTAACTCAACTTATTTCGAAAGTTCTGCAAGCGTATCTCGGGACGGAAATACGATGTATTTTGTAAGCGACAGACCTGGGGGAAAAGGACAGGCTGATATTTATAGATGTGAGAGAACCAGCAATGGCTGGAGCAAACCAGTAAACCTTGGCGATTCGATTAATTCTGAAAGTGATGAAATTTCAGTATTTATTCACCCAAGCGGGCAATATTTATTCTTTTCTTCGAACAACTTAAATAGTATTGGCTCATACGATATTTTTGTTTCAAAAAAGGTGGGAGGAGTTTGGTCTGGGGCTGTTAATTTAGGATATCCAATCAACACAGTTAGAGCAGAAAAAACTATTTCAGTTACCAGAGATTTAAAATCCGCTTATATCTCTGCTAACTATAAAGGAAGCTATGGAAGTACCGATATCTATCACATAGATATTTCTAACCTTGACATTTTTAAATAAGTTTTGTTATATTTAAGGGTTGCAGAAACAAATTAATACAACAGAAAAGCAATAAATCACAACTAATTATTGTCATTTTTTGATGACATTTATCTCATAATTAGTAAAAAAAATTAAAATGAAAAAAATATTAATCGTTACCGCAGTTTCTTCCTTAACTTTATTTTCATGTAAAAAAGAAAAAGCGGAAGAACCAAAACCAACTACACCAACTCCAATATCAGTATCATTTGCAACTGACATTCAACCAATTTTTGTCGCAAGCTGTGGGACTGGAGGAAGTTGTCACGGATCAACAAGTGCTACTGACGGAAAAGTTTTTGAAACTCATGCAGGTGCATCAGCTGTTCCCGGGTCAACAATTAAAGGTTCGATAAACCATGACTCTGGATTTAGCAATATGCCAAAATCTTCTTCAAAATTATCATCCGACAAAATCTCTAAAATTGAAGCTTGGATTGATGGAGGAATGAAAAACGATTAATTATGAAGTTTATTAACTCACTTATTTTATTTTGTGGGATTACATTGTTGGTTACTTCTTGTAAAAAAGATACTGAAACTGAACCCGAAAAAACAACTGGGCCAAAACCTACAATAACTATTGAATTCCAAGCTCATGTAAAACCTCTTTTTGACAACTATTGCAATGGAGGATATTGCCACGGTGGAGGTGCAGACGGAAAATACTTTGACACACACGCCAATGCAACTATGGTTCCAAACGCAACATTATTAGGAGCTATCAATCATACTGCTGGATTTGAGCCAATGCCAAGATCGCAACCTAAATTAAGACAAGGAGAAATTGATACTATTACTACTTGGATCAATGAGGGCAGCTTAAACAACTAATCAATAATATGAATTTAAAAAGTAAAATTGCAGTAATTTCCTTAGGTCTTATTACAGGCTTTTTTATTACAACTTCATTTATTTCAAAACCGCCTGTTGTAAAAAAATCTGATCAAGCATCATACATTTTATGGAAACTAAAAGATGATATGCCACTTCATTATCGGAATCCAAGCCAGTTGGATTCGGTAAAGATTAATTTTGGTAAAAACTTAGTAACCAAAGGATTTACCAACCCCAACAAAAAAGGAAAAAGACAATCCAAACATTTTGTTTGTACTGATTGTCATAATATTCAGCGAGAAGATCCTGATTTAAGGCAAAACAATCCAGATACAAGACTTGATTATGTTTCAGAGAAAAAAATCAAATTTTTACCCGGAACTACTCTTTACGGAACCATTAATAAAAGTCACTGGTATAATGATGATTACTCAAAAAAATACGGAAAATTAGTTGATCCTGCTCGAGATACTTTAGAAAATGCCATCCAACTTTGCGCAGAAGTTTGCTCACAAGGAAGACCTCTTTGTGAGGATGAAATGGAAGCTGTCATTCATTATTTTAATAGTATTGGCTATACAATTGGTGAGCTCGGATTATCCAGCAAAGAAATGGAGTTAGTTTCCAGAGCTATTGAAATGGGAACAAAAGATGAGAATATTATTGGACTTATTAAATCAAAGTATTTAGACTATTCTCCTGCTACATTTATGAAGCCACAATCCCTTGAAACAAGAAATTTAGGAGAAAAAGGAAACCCTTCAAATGGACAGAAAATCTATGAAATGAGTTGCCTTACTTGTCATAAAGAAGGAGGTGTTACTAACTACAAATTAAACCAAGAACAACTTACTTTCAAACACCTAAAGAAATTCGCTAAAACTCATAAGTATTTTTCAGTATATGACATTACGCGAAAAGGAACCTATGTAAAAAATGGCTACAAACCCTATATGCCGAACTATACACAACAAAGATTAAGCGACAATCAACTTGAAGATTTAGTGGCATACATAAACTCAATGGCTGGAAAAAAGTAAATTTCTAAAACCGTTTATAACACCACACTTTTAAACCAAATTCCATGAAAAAACTATTATTCGTTTCAATATTATTCTGTTCAGTACAATTAATCGGACA
>JBMYYT010000075.1:0-10411 GCA_049609665.1 Flavobacteriales bacterium
AAGTTTTACACTTTCTCTATACAGTTTGGTTGCTTCCTCAAATTTACCTTCGCCCGAATAGATATTTGCTAATTGATAAGTCACTTTATGCTTAAAATCTGATGAGCCTGTTTCTTTGATAATTTCATAAGCTTCTTCCACTCTTTTATTGGCTTTATCTCTATCATTATTGAAGTTTACAACATAAAAACAAGAGTTAAATAAAGAGGAAGCTAACAAATTCTTGGCTCCAATTTTTCGATAACAATCTATTGCTTTTTCTCCGTATTTATAAGCAGAGTCAACCACCTCATTCTCATTATAATAAGTTGCTTTTATTGAATACACTTTACCCAAAGCATAATAATTAGATTCACTCAAAAAGCTTTTTTCATTAAACGAAAGATAATCAAAGGCTAAGCTATCATCAACTGGCATTGAATTCGGATTTTCAATCACCAAAATGTTAATTGCCAAGTTAAGCTTTGCACTATTTATTCCTCTATGACTTCCCATTTTCTCATGCAAGGATAAAGCTTTGTTCTGATACTTTATAGCTTTTTTAAAATCATCTAATTCGGAATAAATTAAACCGATGTTACTGTAACAACTTGCCAATCCTTTGTTATTTCCAATTCTTAAATAAATAGTTTCAGATTTTAGATATTCATTAAGTGCTTTTTCATATAATCCATTGTTCCAATGAATTAATCCCGTATTGTTATGAACTCCTGCTATGAGTCCGGTGTCTTTCGCCATAATTGCATACTTCATAGTAGAATCATAAAACATAAGCGCACTGTCAGATTCACTTATCACATCATATACAATACCTCTTAGGTTATAACTGTTGGCAATTATAGTGTCGCTATTGTGTTGTTTCCCAATAGTAAATAATTGGTCGCAATATTTCAAGGCAATTGCAGGCTTGGAATACACAGTTTTCCAATAGATTTTACTGATAGTTTTAGATTTTAGCCTAAAATCGTTAATTGACGGTAATATTGATATCAAACTGTCTGCTTTATTTTGTCCTAACCCGGATAAAGTAATAAAACAGAATAAAAGGATAAGAATGTTTTTCATTTTTTGCATAGCTCTTGTATTAAAGAATTTCGCGAAAGTAAAAGTAAATCGCAAACCTG
Organism: Flavobacteriales bacterium; assembly: GCA_049609665.1. Classification (GTDB taxonomy): domain Bacteria; phylum Bacteroidota; class Bacteroidia; order Flavobacteriales_D; family CAJJDF01; genus CAJJDF01. The sequence continues at coordinate 1,125 of JBMYYT010000075.1, forward strand.
TGGAAGACAATACGGTAATTCCCGTAATTTAAATGTACCGACCCGATTTTAAAGCAACTCGGACAAGAGACGCCACATTACTAACATCAAGTTTCTTCATTATGTTAGATCGGTGGGTATCTACAGTTCGGTGACTTATAAATAGTTTTTCTCCAATTTGTTGATTACTAAGTCCTTTTACAATTTGTTTTAATATTTCATTCTCACGCTGTGAGAGTTCCTTTATTTTTTCTTTGTAAAGTACTTTTGTGTTTTCTGTTGAAATTTGATTAGAATTATTTCGAAGAATATTGAAATAACTTTCCCCTTTATTGATTGATTTTATCGTTTCTATCAATTTTTCTCCTGCTGTATTTTTGGATAAAAATCCTCTCACTCCAATGTCTTTGAGCTTTTGAGCAATTTCTTTCTCATTATACATAGAAAGAATCAGAATCTTAAATTCTGAATCTAATTCAAGGATTCTTTTAGATAAATCAAATCCGTCAATTTCAGGCATTTCAATGTCAAGCAAAAGAACATCCATTGAGTTTAATTTTTCTAAACTCAACACATTAAGTCCCTTTGTTTCTTGAAATACAACTTTTATTTCACTGTCTTTCTCTACAATGTTGGTCAGTCCATTGATGAGAATTTGATGATCGTCAATTATTCCTATTTTAATCATTTCTTTATCTACTCGGCTAATTAAACTTATTTTGTTTAATCCTAAACACTCTGTAAAATACGATTAAAAGATTAATTTGAAAATTAATCTCCAAAAAAACAACTTCTTTAACACAAAAAAAGCGACCTAAATAGTCGCTTTTATTATTTATTTCTGGGTTAATTATTCTGAATATGAACATCCATTTGAGGGAAAGGAATATTAAGTCCTTGGTCTCCGAATTCTTTATAAATTCTTTCGTTCATCTTGAAATAGACATCCCAATAGTCTTCTGTTTTGCACCACACTCTGAGTGTAAGATTTACTGAACTATCTGCTAATTCATTTAATCCAATGAAATTTTCTTCCTCATCAATAATTCTTGGATCTTCTTTCACAAATTTTAATAAGGTAGTTTTTGCTTTATCGTAATCATCTCCGTAAGCAATTCCTACAGTAAAATCTACTCTTCTTCTGTCTCGGCTTGAGTAATTTATCATGTTTCCATTGGCCAAAGGTCCATTTGGAATTATTACAGTTTTGTGATCCAAAGTGAGTAGAATGGTATTGAAAATTCTAAGTTCCTGCACATGTCCTTCAACACCTTGTGCTTCAATATAATCTCCTACTTTATAAGGTTTAAAAAATAATATCATTACGCCACCAGCCAAATTGGAAAGCGTACCAGAAAAAGCCATACCTATTGCAAGACCTGCAGCACCAAGCAATGCAACAAACGAAGTCATTTCGATTCCGAGTTGACTCATTGCAGTAATGATTACGAGTATTTTGAGTGTAATTCCAATCATGCTGGCAAGAAATGTCTCTAAAGACGGGTCATAATCTTTTTTGGCAAAAAGTCTCTTTACCATCTTATTAATTCTCTTCACCAACCAAAATCCAACTATGATAATCGCAATTGCAATTATTAAAGAAGTTCCATATTCTATTACTTTACCAATCCAAAATTCAGGATCAGAGTAAGATAATTTATCGGCAGCTTGTTGTGTACTTTCTGGCATAATTTTGTTTTAAATTTTTAAAGTGCAAATTTATAAAATCAATTTCGAGATTCAAATACATCGCAGTAAAATTATATTCCATTTATACTTAAAAAACCCCTTTTATACTTTTCAAAACCTGTAATCATTTCAATTAGTTACTTTTAAGTATATATTTGAAACTATGAGTGTAGTATTAGAAATAAAAAACTTAACCAAAACATATGGTAAGTTCTTCGCAGTTAATGATTTATCACTTACTATTGAAAAAGGAAACGTATTTGGAATTTTAGGTCCAAATGGAAGTGGGAAAACAACCACCCTTGGGATGGTTCTTGATGTTTTAAATCCTTCTGCCGGTTCTTTTTCTTGGTTTGGACAACCACAAAGCCATAATGCGCGAAAGAGAATTGGTTCAATCTTGGAACATCCTATATTTTACCCAGAATTAAGTGGCTATAAAAACTTGGAAATTTCTGCTATGATAAAGGAAGTTGATTCCTCTCGAATTGACGAAGTGCTTGAACGTGTTGATTTATTTGAAAGAAAAGATTCTCCGTTCAACACCTATTCGCTTGGAATGAAACAAAGACTTGCTCTGGCAGCAGCTCTGCTATCAGATCCAGAAGTATTGGTGCTCGATGAACCTACCAATGGACTTGATCCTGAAGGAATAAAACAAATGAGAGAATTAATTATCTCCATTGCCAAAGAAGGAAAAACAATCATTATTTCGAGCCACATTTTGGATGAAATTCAAAAAATGTGCACTCATTTCTGTATTCTTAAGAGAGGGAAACTATTGATGCAAGGAAATATTAGTGAAATAATTGGTTCTAAAAACCAATATTCCATTAACTCCGAAGATAATGAAGCTCTCAGAAACATTATTTCCCAACATCCAAAATTTAAAACTCTTGAAAAATTTGAAGGCAAGCTCAAGATTAGCTTTACTGAATTTGTAAAAGGGAGTGAATTAAATAAATTTATTTTTGAGAAGGGAATTGTTCTCTCTGAACTAAATGAGCTCCAATCCAGTCTTGAAGATGAGTTTTTAGAAATTGTAAAAAACTAAAAAATGAAATTATTACAAATAGAATTTAAAAAAATAGTTGGGAATAAGTCATTTAAAGTATTTAGCATCATGTTCTTGGTGTTTTTACCTCTATTGGCAATATTACTTCCAATATTTGTGAATTTTGATATTAATGGAGAGGATTTTTATCCATTTATTCCTTCAAACTATGAAGCTTCTTGGTATGCGATATCCTTTATATCCAGCTGGTTCTGCTTTTTTCTGCTGTCATTTATCCTTATTTATCACATTACGAATGAATATAATTACCGAACCGTGAGACAAAATATTATTGATGGTTTTACACGGGATCAATATATAAAAGGTAAAATTTATTTGATGTTAGCTTTACTTGGATTGGCAACACTTTATGTTTTTATAATTGGAGTAATAGGGGGACTAATTTTTTCTGGCTATGAACCAAAAGACCCTACTATGATTCAAGAATTCTTCAAAAACATGGATGGAAACGATGTGGAAATAGCGACAGATGGATTTGGAAATTTGTTCGATGGAGTTGAAAATGTTCTTAGATTTTTTGTTCAAAATCTTGGAGGTTTTTCACTTGCATTTTTTGTTGCTTTCTTAGCTAAGCGAGGAATAATGGCGGTTTTAATTTATTTCGGTTATTTTTTAGTTGAAAAAATAGGAGGAGCAATTATATACAATAATGGACTTGAACTTATTGTAGACTACCTACCTACATTTGCCTTTATTAATGTACTCCCTTACCCCAGTTTAATGAAGTTGTTATCAGGAATTTCTTCTCCTGAAAGTCTTGATTGGTTGGGCATTGGATTAACATTAATTTATTCCTTTCTTTTCCTTTTCTTTGGAAGAATGTTGTTTTTGAAAAGGGATATTAGTTAATTAAATTAGTTCAAAAAGCATCAGCTAACGCTGGTGCTTTTTTTATTACCAATCTCCTAAAAACAAATCTCTAAAACTCTTCGGTTTATGTTTTCTTTGGATTGATAAACTTGATGATTTTGTCAATTTTCGTTTTTGTCTTCTTGCGCTAACAATTAGTCCAGAACCTCCCAATAACAATACTCCTATTAATTTTACAGATAAAACATCCTCCTTTACATACCCAAAATATAGAGTAAGAAAAGCAAAACCTAAGAGAAGAAAACCTGATAGAAGCTTAATTGTAATTTGAATTCGTTTGGATATTTTACTTCGAAGCGGACTTGATAAAGATTCAACATACAAATCATCTATTTCAGAAACATAATAAGAAACTTCCGAATCTTCCAACCTAAATTTTCTTTTAATTTCCTTCCTCACCTGAGAATTATCCCATCCTTCCTTTCTCTTTTGAACGTAATGCGCTATTTCGGAATTCGTAAGCATGGATTATAAATAACTGATAGAATTGGGTCCTTCATTAAATAATAAATCAAATATGAATAGATTAGGTATAAATCCACATTTATCTTCAAAAACCTGATTGTATGGCTCTTTTGGGAACTCTAACGATTTTTGCTTTGGAGTAAAATAACCTCTGAAATTTTCAAATCCTTCAATCTCTTTGTGGTGTTCTTTACTAAAAGTTGAATTGATATCAATTCCTAACATTTCCAAAATTTTGTTTTGTAGTGCCAAATTAAATTCAACTAAGTACTCGTATTTAGCTTTGAAAATTGGTTCAAAATCTTCTTCGTAAAACTCAAAATATGGAGAAGAACGGTAAGCCGAAGCTATTGATTTCCAATGTTTTCTTCGCCAGTCATGATCATAGGAGATTTTTATGTCTTTCATAGCCGTGTGGTTCGAATGTTTTTGAACGGGAATAATTAAATCTAATTTTCCGCTATCACCGTACATTTCGGCTCTATTTCTGAAATTCTGTTTGATATAATGTCCATGTTGATCAAAAAATATTTCGTTCGCATTTTTTAGCATCGAATAATATTCAATATTTCCTAAAAAAACTATCGGCAATATCACTTTCATTAGTTCTTATTTTTATTGTGGGCATCAACTGCTTTTCGAACACTTCCCTGCTCCATCAGGAGTTCATTAGCTTGTTCATAATTTAAATCAGTTTGTTTCATTACCATCTGTGTTCCACGGTCAACCAACTTATTATTACTCAGCTGCATATCCACCATTTTGTTTCCTCTCACTTTCCCTAACTGAATCATTACCGAGGTCGAAATCATATTCAGAACTAACTTTTGAGCAGTTCCTGATTTCATTCTTGTGCTTCCCGTAACAAATTCTGGACCTACTTCTACTTCAATAGGAAACTGAGCTACAGCTGCCAATTCACTTCCTCGATTACAAGTGATACATCCTGTATTAATGTTCTGATTATTACACTCTTTTAAAGCTCCAATCACATAAGGTGTAGAACCTGAAGCGGCTATTCCAACCACAGTATCTTTTTCGTTTATGTTGTAATCCTGTAAATCTTTCCATCCTAATTCGGTATCATCTTCGGCAAATTCTACTGCTTTTCTGATAGCTGAGTCTCCGCCAGCAATTATTCCAACCACCATTTCGTGAGGAACTCCAAAAGTGGGCGGACATTCCGAAGCGTCTACAACACCAAGTCTTCCGCTTGTACCTGCTCCAATGTAAAATAGCCTTCCCCCCTCTTCCATCCGAGGAACAATAGAATTAATTAAATGTTCTATCTCAGGTAAAGATTGTTCTACGGCAAATGCAACAGTCTGATCTTCCTTATTGATATTAACCAACAATTCATTGACAGACATTTTTTCCAAATGGTTGTATTTCGAATCCGATTCTGTAGTTTTTGACATTATTTATAGTGTTCTGAAAATTCTGTTCCATCTCACACCACCGTCAAACCATCCTTTTTCTTGGTCTTTAGACATCCAGATTATCAAGGCTTTACCTACAACATGATCTTCAGGTACAAATCCCCACATACGTGAATCAGCTGAATTGTGTCGGTTATCTCCTATCATGTAATAATAGTTTTGTTTGAAAGTATAAGAAGTAGCTTTTTCCCCATTAATGATTATGTCATTACCTCTAACCTCTACATCGTTTCCTTCATAATCTTTAATACATCTCTTATATAAAATCCAATTATTCTTAGTCAATTGAATAGTACTTCCTTCTTTGGGCATCCAAATTGGACCATAATTATCTACTGTCCAATTAAATTCTTTATTTGTGCTATTAGGATAAAAACTTATATAACTCTCTATTCTTGCATCAGAATTTAAAGATTTTTCATTATTTCTTTTATAAATTGTATCAATTCTCAAAAGTCCATATTTGCCAGATTTAAAATCCTCCTCAAATTGTTTTTTAACCTTAGGACTCATATTAACCATACCTGCTTTAGTTAATTGATTGGCAAATTTACCCGCTCCAAAATAAGCATCTTTATATTGACCTAAATTAAATCCGTAATTCTCTTTAAAAGATTTCAGTATTGAGGAGTTTGGAAAATCATTGAAAGTAACGTAATAAAATTGATTGACATTTTCCCCAACATTGCTCTCTTTACTATCAATATAAAGTTGTCCATCTATGAGTTCCAAAGTATCTCCAGGCACAGCTACACAACGTTTTACATAATTTTCTTTTCTATCTATGGGACGGTGAGAATATCCTCCAGTTTCTATCTCAATTTTTCCATACCCTGTAGGATTTTGGACATAAATTCTTTCTTGTTCTAAGATTCTATTTCTTGCTATTTGCTCAAACCTACCAGTATTATTAATAAACTGTTGACCTGTAACTCTTTGATTTTCACTTATTTTATGAGCATTACTTCTTACATATTCATAGTAATTATGCCCTTGAATCTCTCCCCCTGCTCCAGCACTGCCTGGCAATCTTCCAAAGACTGCAGTATCACCAGTTGGATAATTGAACACCACAATATCATTTCGTTTTACTTTTCCGAATCCTGGTAAACGGTAGTATTTAAGTTTTACAGCCTCAGAATATGAATTGGCATAAGTCCATGGAATAGTATTGTGAACTAAAGGATAAGATAACGGAGTTAACGGAACTCTTGATCCATAAGCAAACTTATTCACGAACAAGAAATCTCCCACCAATAATTCTTTCTCCATTGAAGGAGTTGGGATTGTAAAAGCTTCTAACACATAACCTCTTATTAATGAAGCAGCTATCAAAGCAAAGACTATAGAGTCTCCCCATTCTTTTACCAAAGATTTTTGTCCTTTTTTATCTTTTGATCCTGTTAGTTTTTGGAAAAGTACAAACACTGAAATAATTCCAAACGAGGAAAGCAAAAGCGAAATTTGATCAGATAATTTTCTTCTTTCTGTTTCTTTTTCATTCTCCCAATTTGTTTCTCCTTCATACACTAACTCTTCTTTTCCATACCCAATCATAGGGAAATAGATAAATGGAATAAAAATTTGCATCAAAGTATCTTTCAAAGAAAACTTTCCAAACATCCTTCCCATTGAAACATTCATTGCTATGGACATCAAAATCATACTAAATCCAGGAATGAGAATAATTAATCCCCACCACCATGGTCGTTTTATCACCTTCAACCAAATAAAAATATTGTAAACTGGGATATAGCCCTCCCATGCTGGTCTTCCTGCTTTTTCAAATAATTTCCATGGAACCATAATGGTGTATAGAAGTATTACGGAAATCCAGAATTGATAAATAGAAATAGTCATAATTGGAAAATATTTTTGCTAATGAGACAAATATAATACTTAACTTAAAGTATTCATATTAATTGATTAAAAGCTCCTAACAATGTTTAGATAAAATTAATCGATGTACCATTAATATCTTTTATATTTACACAACAAATTAAGGTTTTTAACCATTTTTAACTCACCATGAAAAAAACTATCTCAATTGAAAATGCTCCAAGTCCAGTAGGCTCATACAGTCAAGCTGTGTTATCGAATAACACACTGTATATAAGTGGGCAAATTGCTATAAATCCGTTTGATGGAAAATTCATGACTGAAAATATCGAAACTGAAACTCATCAAGTGATGAAGAATCTAATAGCATTACTTAAATCTGCAAAAATGACTATTTCTGATTTAGTGAAATGTTCAATTTTCTTAGATGATATGGATAATTTTTCGACCGTAGATACTATTTACTCTTCTTATTTTGGAGAATCATTTCCAGCCAGAGAAACGGTAGAAGTAAGTAAATTACCAAAAGGTGTTAGGGTTGAAATTTCAGGGATTGCAGTTAAATGATTCTTTGAATAACACTTCGACTCCGCTCAGTGTGACAACGAATAAAAAAAATCAATAAAAAATTAGAAATAAAGAGTAAATCAGTAGGCTCTTTTCATAGATCAAATCATCCCCTTGTAAACACCCACTCCCAATCAGAAGATAACTCGTTATTAAAAATATATCCTTCGTAGTCAAATCCTCGAATATCATCAATGTTTTTAACTTGATTCTTCACAATGTATTTGGTCATATATCCTCTTCCAAGCTTAGCATAAGTCATAATTGATTTATAAACTCCGTTTTTATTATCCTTAAAAACCAAAGTAAGTATATCACTGTTCAGAGCTTTAGTATCAATGGATTTGAAATATTCATTACTTGCTAAATTAATCAATACATCTCCTCCTAATTCTTTATTAAGATGTTCTGTAGTAGTTTCTTTCCAGAATTGATATAGGTTCTTAATTTTAGATGTAACAGCTAGTTTGGTTCCCATCTCTAATCTGTAGGGCTGAATTAAATCCAAAGGTCTTAGCACTCCATACAATCCCGATAAAATTCGAATATGGTCTTGAGCGTAATCAAATTCTTTTTTTGAAAAATTAGATGGATCCATTCCTCTAAAAACCTCTCCAGTAAACGCCAAAATTGCCTGTTTCGAATTATCCTCGGTAAACTCAGATGAAAAACTTTGGTAACGTTCAAAATTTAAATCGCTAAGATTAGCACTTACGCTCATTAAATTTCCGATTTGCTTTGCCGATAATTTTTTAAGCTTTCCTACTAATTTTTCCGTCTTATCTGGAAAAGAAATTGAGGTGCTTTTAGTTATAATTGATTGTTTTTCAAAGTCTAATGACTTTGTTGGTGATAATACTAATTTCATAAGTTGAGCTTTGACTCAAAAATACAAAAATTACTCTGGAGGATTGTAATTATTATCGTTTTTGCTTTTAGGATTATTCATTTTAGAATTACTCGTGAATAGCCATTTCCCTTTTGTTAAAATAAATTTATCTACACTTTCATCTGGATAATAATATTGATAAAACCCTTTCATTTGAGGGGTTGAAGGGGATAAATGAGCAAAAACTATTTCCTCTTTTTTTTTGCTTGAGTAGTATTTAACAGGAACATATGCTTCATTTGAATATCTCAAAATAATTCTCTTTTTCTTCATTCTGTCATTCGGATATTCAAAATAGGGTAAACCAAATTTCACAGACCTCCTACTTACTGACATGGTTTCCATAATCTTCTGAGTAGTTAATCCATCTTTTCCATTCCAACCTAGCAAAGTATATTTCCCTCTCTTCATTGGGATAATTTCATAATAAACCGCTCCATACCAATTTCTACCTGTTAACGATTTAAATTCAGGC
>JBMYYT010000076.1:0-10398 GCA_049609665.1 Flavobacteriales bacterium
ACTAATAATACCTTTTCCATATTTAATCCTTTTTTGTAATAAGAAAAGTATAATCTTGTGAAGTTAGCTTTTAGTAAGTTTTTAGTTTAATTATAAATTTTTAGTTTATATCCCTCTTGTATAATATTATCTATAAGATTAAAGGGTAGCTTTTTTCTAAACTCATTAATAAAATATGATGATGGGCTTAGAAAAATACATCACCAAGAAAATGCAATCATTTTTTAAAGAAAAAAATGAAAACAGAATGTATTCGTTATACAAATCCTCATAAGAAAACGGTCAATAAAATAGCCTTATGTGGGGGAGCTGGAAGCTTTTTATTACGGGACGCAAAAAGGCAAGGGGCAGATATTTTCATAACAGGAGATTACAAATACCACCAGTTTTTTGATGCGGAAAACGAAATTATAATTGCAGATATTGGACACTACGAAAGCGAGCAATTTACCATTGATTTGTTTGCAGAAATTTTGTCATACAATAATTCAGAGATAGAAATTGTTAAAACCGAGATAAATACCAATCCAGTTAACTATTTATAAAAACCACAACCAAGCAATTTTGGTATAATTTGTGTACTTTCAGTTGGAAACAAAAAAGTTATGTTTAAAAAAACAATTAAGATAAGCTTAGTTTTGACATTCTGTACGCTAATGTTGAACGACACCTATTCTCAAAGAAGAAAAGTGTATCGAGCAGGAGAAACTACTCCAACAACAACAATCATCAAAAAGGATTCAGCAGAGAAAAAGAAAAAACCGAATAGACCTAAGGAAAAATTCTGCAATTGCAACAACGATTTGCAATTTGACCCCACAACCAACATTGCGCTTGACAAAAACATTAAAGGAACTCCGCCTTTCACTGGAAAGTGTGTTACATTTTTTGAGAACAAGAAATTGGAAATGCAATTGTCATTCGTAAACGGAAAAGAAGAGGGGACGTGGTTTTTCTTTTATAAGACAGGGACACCAAAAATCATTAAAAATTATGCAGAAGGTAAAGCTCATGGTAAATGGACTGCATTTGAAAAGGATTCAGTCGTTTTTTGGGAGAAGAACTACTTTATGGGAGAAAAACACGGGAAGCAAACCTATTATTATTTAAATGGTAATAAAAAGAAAACTGAAGAGTTTATAATGGGTGTGAAAGAAGGAAAGTTTGAACAGTTTTATAAAGAGGGAGGATTGAAAAAGATTGTTGGATATAAAAAAAATAAGTTTGATGGAATTTATCAAAAATACTCTAAAGACAGCATACTAATTATTGAAAAGGAATATGAAGAAGGAGTTATAAATGGGGTTGACAATTCCTATTTTGACGATGGAAGTATTTCTTATAAAACGTCATACATCAAAGGAATTCCAGATGGAAAATGGGTGTTTAACAATGAAGATGGCACTATTTACAAAACCGAAGAGTATAAAAAAGGAAAGAAAACAGGAGAGTGGAAGGAGTACTACAATAACGGAAAATTGAAATCAGAAATAATATATAAAAAGGACCAAGTGGTTTCTAAAAAAGAATATGATAAATTTGGGAAGGAAAAATAATCCCCACGATAATAAAGAATAAATGAAAAGAATAATCACAACGGTGTTTTTAGTTTTAACACTCACAGCAACAAGTTTTTCGCAAATTGAGGAAGACAAAAATAAGACTACGCTCAAAATTGCAAAACTCATCAATATTATAGAACAATTGTATGTGGATTCAGTTAATTCACCGCAACTCGTTGACGAAGCAATTAAAGCAATGCTCGAAAAATTAGATCCGCATTCTGCTTACATTCCTGCAAAAAGTGTTAAAGCAGTGGAAGCTCCATTAAAAGGAAATTTTGAAGGAGTGGGAGTGAGGTTTCAAATTTTGAATGATACGTTGATGGTTGTTCAAGCAATTTCTGGAGGTCCATCAGCAAAAGTTGGAGTGTCCGCAGGAGATCAAATTATTAAAATTGACGATGAATTAGTTGCAGGGACAGGACTTAAGAACTCTGGAGTTAGAAAAAGATTGCTTGGAAAAAAAGGAACAAAAGTAATTATGTCTGTTCTGAGAAAAGGAGAGGCGGAGTTAATTGATTTTGAGATTACAAGAGATAAAATTCCAATTCATAGCGTGGATGCATCTTATATGATTGATGATAAAATAGGATATATCAAAGTCAATACTTTTGCCCGAACAACTTTAGCAGAATTTCAAAGTGCTTTGGAAAAATTAGACGAACAAGGCATGGAATCATTAATTCTTGATCTTCAAAACAATGGAGGCGGATATTTGGATCAAGCATTTAAGCTTGCCGATCAATTTTTATCAAAAAAGAAAATGATTGTTTATACCGAAGGAAGAGCTTATAAAAAGAAAGATTATTACTCAACAGGAAGCGGAGATTTTGAGAAAGGAAAGTTAGTGATTTTAGTAAACGAAGGAACAGCTTCAGCGAGTGAAATTGTATCAGGAGCTATTCAAGATTGGGATCGAGGCGCAATTGTGGGAAGAAGAACTTTTGGGAAAGGATTGGTTCAAAGACCAATTGGATTGCCAGATGGATCAAAAGTGAGAATCACCACACAAAGGTATTTCACACCATCAGGGAGATGTATTCAAAAATCGTATGAAAACGGATCTAAGGAATATCGTAAAGAAAAATATGACAGATACTTAAACGGAGAGTCGTTTAATAAAGACAGCATTAAGATACCTGATTCGCTTATTTTTAAAACTTTGATAACAAAAAGAGAGGTTTATGCTGGAGGAGGAATAATTCCAGATGTGTTTGTTCCAGTTGATACGACAGGAACTTCGCCTTACTTTTTGGCTTTAGTAAGAAAAGGGATTATGAATAGATTTGCCCTGGAGTATGTAAATGATAACCGAGATAAACTTAAAGCTGAGTATCCAGAATTCACCAAGTTCAAGAGTTCGTTTGATATTGATGCAGTTACAAAAAAATTAATAGCCTATGCTGAGGGAAAAAAACTTGAATACAACGAAGATGAATATATGAAAGCTTACGATGCGATTACCATAAGATTAAAAGCATTAATTGCCCAGAATTTATGGGACTTCAGTGAGTTTTACGAAGTTTTTAACGAGCTTAACCCCGTTTATAAGGAAGGGATTTCACTTTTGAAAGAAAAAAAGAAATATAAGGCGATTAATCTATCAAAAAAATACAACTAAAAAGCAATTTGTGTAACTACCTTAAGTTTTTTTATATTTGCTACACGAAATTTGATTATTTATAAAAATAAATTAGAATGAAAAAGAATGATGTTTTAATTGGTGCAATTGCCGTGATAGGTGCACTTACTTTATTTAACACCTATAAAGTTTTAACCAACGATGGAGGAAGAATTATTCCACCAGCTACTACAAATGCTCAAACAACTGCCGTTGCAGGGACAGGAGATAATTTTCCTAATGCTAATCCTGGAATGAACAACAATCAATTCCAACAACAAAACCAACCTCAACCTAAGCCAATTCAGCAAGGTCAACCTGATTTACCAAAGACTAAAATTTCTTTTAAGGAAATGAAACATGATTTTGGAAAAGTATTATCAACCTCTGCAAACGAGCATACTTTTACATTTACCAACACAGGAACAGAGCCTTTAGTTATCACTAACGCTAAAGGGTCCTGTGGATGTACAGTTCCAGAATGGCCAAAAGAACCAATATTACCAGGGGAGACAGGAAAAATTGATGTTGTTTACAAACCAAATGGACAAAACGGGCCAAATTCTAAACAAGTTACAGTAACTGCGAATACAGATCCTATCAATACTATTTTAACGATTTCTGGGGATATTCAACCTGATCCTAATGCACCAAAACCTCAGGCTCAACCTCAAATGCAAGTTCAACCACAAGCTGGTCAACCTGAGCAAGGAGCAATTGTAATGCCTCAACAATAAGCATGTTAAAAGGTTTAAAACTATCCCTCTTTTCACTTTTAATTCTTAGTATTTCTTCTTGTGTAGTAAGCAAGAAGAAATACAATGAATTGGGACAGGATTATGAGGATATGGAAAGAAAATTAGTTAAAGCCCAAAAGCAAAATAAAGCATTAAAGAACGAGGTGAAACTAAAAGACGCTGAAATGAAGTTAGTTAGAGATAAAACAGCTTCAGTTGAAGAAGGGCTTATTTTAGATAAAACTACTGTGAAATTTGCCAGATACCTCAAAGATTTTGGAGATATAAAACAGGAGTCCGAAAACGTATATACCTTTTATTTTACCAACACAGGAAAGTATCCCCTGTTTATTACAAGCGCAGAAGGATCTTGTGGATGTACAGTTCCCACTTACCCAACAGAACCAGTAAAACCAGGCGAAAAATCATCTATAAAGGTAGTTTACAGTCCCGGAATGCAAGAAGGGAATCAAGAAAAAACAATAACAATTACAGGAAATTTAGTTAAGGATAAAGTTGAGCTGATTGTTAAAGCCAATGTTTTAAAGAAAGAAGATTAAGGCTTCTTTTTAATCATTACAATCCGAAAGCCTGTAAAAGGATTTGCCTGTTTATTCCATTCTTCCTTTGAATTTATTTGTAAATAGTACGATTTACTTTTCCAAGAACCTCCTTTGGTAAAATTAGAATCCAACACCATTTCTGCCACATTTCCAGCCATGTTGTAGATTCCATAATCGTTTGGAAAATACGAGTCAACAGGAGCAATTACTGCTTCGCCATCATAATCATGTAAATCAGTGAAATAGGAATGAAAAAAATTGTTGAGCGATAAAGTATCGTATCCATGAACGTTTTCATCTTCGCTCATTTTGGGATTGAAATTGGCTAAATAACAGCCTTTACTGTTTCTTAAATAAGGTCCACCCCAAGGATAAGCAGATTTTGATCTTCTACCTCGAGCAGCAAGCTCCCATTCTTTTTCTGTTGGAAGTCGGAATTCAACTTTTTCATTGAATTCATAGAAGTAGTATTTTTCTAACCATTCACAAAAACTTTGAACATCTTTAGGGTCTATATTTACAACCGGATGATTCCTAAAATTTGGGTGTAAATAATAATTATTCATCCAAACTTGACCATAAGGAAATAGATCTTTCCAGTTTTTATCATGCTTATTTGGCAACAGGCTTATTCCAAGGACATTCGAGATTACATCTTGATACAAATAATTGGTAACCTCATATTTGCCTACCGAGAGTGTATCGTTTATTTCGGCAAAATATTTTTTAAAGAATTTCTTATCTATGCTTAGTGTTTTAGGATATTTTTTAGGCTTAGGAAGTTTTAATACCTCTACTATATACCTAAACCCAACTTCTGGCGAAGCTGAATAGACAAATTGTTGCTTTTGTATTTGAAGCCAATCAGCTCGATTTTTCCAACTCCCTCCTTTAACTAAACCAACTTTATCAACCATTTCACTTACATTTCCACTCATATTGTATAAACCGAAATCATTTGGCCAATAAGCAGTTACGGGAGCTGTTATGTCATATTCATCTGCCATTGTTATTCCTTTTGTTAGAACAAAATTTGCTTGAAGTTTACCTTTGTTTTTACCTTCTTTTACCCTCATAGTTTCATGACCCCAAGGATAAATAGCGTACTTATTTCCTCCTTTTGCGGCAAACTCCCACTCTTTTTCGGTAGGTAAACGAACAATCACTTTTTGGTTAGGAAAGTTATGATTTAGTCTTTCAGTTAACCAATTGCAATAAGCTTTTGCTTGTTTGTGAGTAATATTAACCACAGGATAATTGTTGTAAGCAGGATGTCTAAAATACAACCCTCTTTGAGGCTCTCCGTAAGCGTATTCGTAAACACGATTGGATTCTGGAAGATTTGACAAACTATCTTTTTTAGAAATTGAAGATAAGAAGTCACGATAGAATTGATTACTCACTTCTGTTTTACTCATATACAAGTAATTGCCTCGAATTGCAACACAATTTGGAATTTGTGAAAACAACAAAACAGGGGTTAACAACAGTATAACTAAAACAACTCTCATACTCTTCTTTTTCCTTTTCAACCAAAATAATTAAAAAGGTTACAATACTTTAACAACAAATAATATAATTTATTGGAGATACTCCATACAAACCCTTATTTTTATACTTTATCAAGAAAAAACAACAAAACCATGACCAAAATCCTTGTCATAGATGACGAAAGACCAATAAGAAGTGTGCTGAGAGAAATCTTGGAAAACGAAAAATACAATGTGGACGATGCAGAAAACGGAAAAATTGGTTTTGAGCTCGCCTCAAAAAACAACTACGATGTTATTTTGTGTGATATCAAAATGCCAGAAATGGATGGAGTTGAGGTATTGGAAAAACTGCAAGAAAAAGGAGTTGGCTCACCTGTTATTATGATTTCAGGCCATGGAACGATTGATACAGCTGTGGAGTGTTTACAAAAAGGAGCCTATGATTTTATTCAAAAGCCGTTGGATTTAAACAGAACCTTGGTGAGCATCCGAAACGCTTTTGAAAGAAGTGATTTGGTGGAAGAAACAAAAGTACTAAAACGAAAAATACACAAAGGAAAAACTACCGAAATCATAGGAGAATCGAAAGAGATTCAGGCGATTAAACAAATGATAGAAAAAGTAGCTCCTTCCGATGCGAGAGTTTTGATTACAGGTGGAAACGGAAGTGGAAAAGAATTAGTTGCAAGACAACTTCACGAACAAAGCTCAAGAGTGAAAGCCCCATTTATTGAAGTAAATTGTGCTGCGATCCCAGCTGAACTTATCGAAAGTGAATTGTTTGGTCACGAAAAAGGAGCGTTTACTTCAGCAATAAAGCAACGAAAAGGAAAATTTGAACAGGCAGAAGGCGGAACTATTTTTTTGGATGAAATAGGAGATATGAGTCTTTCGGCTCAAGCCAAAGTTTTGCGAGCGTTACAAGAACACAAGATTACGAGAGTAGGAGGTGACAAGGATATAAAGGTTAATGTGAGAGTGCTTGCAGCGACTAACAAAAATTTGAAGGAAGAAATTTCAGAAAAGAAATTCAGAGAAGATTTATACCACAGATTGGCGGTTATCTTAATTCATGTTCCTTCACTGAACGAAAGAAAAGATGATATTCCTTTGCTTGCTGAACACTTTATAGGAATTATTTGTCAGGAGCAAGGAATCCCAGTTAAATCTTTTTCAAAAGACGCACTATCCGAACTTCAAAATATTGACTGGACTGGAAACATCAGAGAATTAAGAAACATAGTTGAAAGACTGGTGATTTTGTGTGGAAATGAAATTAAAGGAGATGAGATAAAGTTATATGCAAATCCAACAAAGTAGATGAATAACAAAGAACCATACTGCAACAGCATCACCCATTATTCTCGAATAAAAACCCGCGAGGTTAAAGTTGGGAAAGTTGGAATAGGTGGAGACAATCCAATTCGGATTCAATCGATGACCACAGCGGATACGATGAATACCGAAAAATCGGTGGAAGAAACTATTAGTCTTGCCAAAGTAGGCTGTGAAATAGTTCGATTAACAGCACCGAGCAAAAAAGATGCAGAAAACCTTCGTGAAATTAAAAAATTAGTTCAAGAAGCAGGGTATGATGTTCCTTTAGTTGCTGATATTCATTTTACTCCAAATGCAGCTGAGGTAGCAGCTGGAATTGTAGAAAAAGTGAGAGTAAATCCGGGAAATTATGCGGACAAAAAACAATTTAATGAATACGAATATACAGATGATTCTTACCAAGAAGAATTAGACCGAATAAGAAGTAAATTTACGCCCTTAGTTCTTTTGTGTAAAGAGAATGGAGTAGCAATGAGAATTGGAACAAATCACGGTTCGTTATCAGACAGAATATTGAGTAGATATGGCGATACGCCACTTGGGATGGTTGAATCTGCCATGGAATTTATTCGAATTTGCAGAGATCATGATTATCATGAGTTAGTGCTTTCTATGAAAGCGAGTAACCCAAAAGTAATGGTTCAGGCCTATCGATTATTAGTGGCCACAATGATGGAACAAGGAATGAATTATCCGTTACATCTTGGAGTAACTGAAGCGGGTGAAGCAGAAGAAGGAAGAATTAAATCTGCTGTGGGAATAGGTGCGCTTCTTGAGGATGGAATAGGCGATACAATTAGAGTTTCTTTAACAGAAAAAGCAGAAGCAGAAATTCCGGTTGCTCGAAAAATTGTTGCTCGTTATAAAGATAGAGCTAACCATAAAGATTTTGAGTTAAGCTTTCCAAACTATATCAATCCTTTTGAATATTCGCATCGGGAAACAAATAAAGTGATGAATATAGGTGGGGGAAATGTTCCGATAGTGATGGCTGATTTTGCTCTTAAAAAAGAAATAAAACCCGCTAATTTATTTGCTCTCGGATACAATTATTCTGTTCAATTGGATAAGTGGAATTTAACAGATCAAGCCTGTGATTACATTTTTTTAAACAAAAACACAATCGATTTTGAAATTCCAGGAACATTAGGATTAGTTTATGAATATGAGACTTGGAAAATCCAAAAGGATAAACCAAGGAGCTACCCGTTTTTAGACGCAAAACTCTATCAATCAGATTGTGAGAAACACGAAAAACTAAATTTTGTGTATACAGTTCTTTCTGATTTGACGGAAGAATTTGCCAATAAAATTAAAACTGATTCCACAGTTGTACTGGTAATTGACACATACAACGAACACGGAATGGCAGAACAAAGACAGCTGTTCAACGGATTATTTCATTATGGATGCAAAACTCCGGTCGTAATAGGCAGAGCTTATGGAAATTTGGAGCCAGAACAACTCCAAATAGATGCTTCGGTGGATATGGGAAGCTTATTGGTCGATGGATTAGGAGATGGAGTGTTTATTGCTGCTGAAAATTGCGGTGGAGATAAATTTATAAACGAAGTAGGTTTTGGAATTCTACAGGCAACTCGAACAAGAATTTCAAAAACAGAATACATTTCTTGCCCTTCTTGTGGGAGAACGTTGTTTGATCTTCAAGAAACCACAGCAAAAATAAGAGCAAAAACCAATCACCTTAAAGGATTGAAAATTGGAATAATGGGTTGTATTGTTAACGGACCAGGCGAAATGGCGGATGCTGATTATGGTTATGTCGGAACAGGGAAAGGAAAGATTACGCTCTACAAAGAAAAAAACGTAGTAAAGAAAAACATTCCCGAAGACGATGCGCTTGAAGAATTAATTGAGCTAATTAAAGAACACGGAGATTGGGTGGATAATTAGACCAGATTATGCCTTCAAAAAAGTAAGGATTACTTCACCTTTTTCATTTAAAAAAGACAATTTGTTTTGTTCAATTTTATAATGAGTTGTTTTACCTAAACCTGAAGTAAACGCGATGGAAGCCATGTTGCTTTGAGGGTCGTTACAAGCCACTTTAGTTTGTGCAATCGCTTTTAACTTAATAGAATTTTCGTTTAGAGTAAAACTTGTGAAGATTCGATTACACCCATCGTGACCACTTAATTTTTCTTCGCTAATGGAAATGTAAGGAGCAACTTCTTTCACCACTCTATCATCTATGTTGATTATGGAAATGACATTCCACTTTCCTTGAAGTGGATTAGATTTTTCGGTGGGTTGTTCTGTTTCAGGTGATTTATTCATGTTCGATGTTTCTTTCTTAGATTTACACCCAAAGCCAAGTAATAGGGCTGCTGATATTATTAATAATTGTTTCATAACTAATTGGATTCAAATTTTATGCCGTTTTTGACATTAATAACTCAATAAACAATCATTTAACTGTTGATTGTCCACAATTATAAACAATTCGTTTACCTTTGCACAAAATTTAGATTAATAACATGTCACAAGAAATCAAAAACATAGCCATTATTGCCCACGTAGATCACGGGAAAACTACCTTAGTAGATAAAATGATATTGGCTGGAAAATTATTTTCAGATCACGAAACTCCAGGAGAACTTATCATGGATAGCAATGATTTGGAAAGAGAAAGAGGAATTACCATTCTTGCCAAAAACGTATCTGTAAACTACAAGGGAGTTAAAATCAATATTATTGACACACCAGGTCACAGTGATTTTGGAGGAGAGGTTGAGCGTGTAATGAACATGGCTGATGGAGTGCTACTTTTAGTAGATGCTTTTGAAGGACCAATGCCTCAGACACGATTTGTGATGCAAAAAGCAATTGAAGCTGGACTTAAGCCAATTGTTGTAGTAAACAAAGTAGATAAAGAAAATTGTACTCCAGATATCGCTTACGAAAACGTATTTGATTTGATGTTTAGTGTTGGAGCGAGTGAAGAACAATTAGATTTCCCAGTAATTTATGGTTCAGCTAAGAATGGATGGATGAGTGAAGATTGGAAACAACCCACAGAAGACATTACTCCGTTATTGGATTGTGTATTGGAACATATTCCAA